>NZ_JAVRCK010000054.1:0-57636 GCF_034530815.1 Nostoc sp. DedSLP03 | reverse complement strand
GTGCAATTTATCTGGCTGCTTCTGTCATTTGGCTCAATTGATGACACGCCCTAACGCCACAGATTTAAACTCGTCATAAGATGCGATTCCTTCGGAAAGCTTCGCTAACGCACCCTTTCCATTAACTGGTACATTTGCACCAACTACCGCAACATCTATCTGACTAATCCATTTCACCAACGCATTTGCCGCCCAAGTTCCGACAATCGTCCCTTCAAACTTAAACTTGCCACTCTTCAAACCCTCACCCAATAGCTCTAAACCTTTAGGAGATGTCAGAGAGTATCCCTTTTTGGAAATTGCGATCGCACCCTGCTTCTGTAATTCCTCGAATATGCCCTGATAATATGCTACCTTCTGGCTTTTGGATACAATTCGTTTAGTCAGTTGACCCTTTTTAACTTCCTGCTCCGTTCCTCCCAAATCCCACAAAGCCAAAAGGAGACGAGTTCTAGCTAGGGCTGTATTTTTTGATGTCATAATTGAGTGTATTTTTTTGACAATCGTTATTGTAGTAGCTGTATCTTTGTAAGTAATTTAGCACAAAAAAATAACCGAGAAATTGCTGAAAATTGGGGCGTTTTAGCTAAATAGATTTATAAAAAATCAACAATATATTTCTTTGGGATGAATGCAGTTTCTCTCAAAGGCAGGATGGAAGACTTGAAGAAACCGATGATCATGAAAGTGAAACGCTGTAGCTGGTGCAGTTACAAATTAAGTGAAATATGTTTTTTCAATCCCAGGTGAAATAACAGGATTTCTAACTTGGTTTTTGCAACAGCAAGGCTTTTAGCAAATACAGGTGATGAAGAAATCCAATGAACACAATATATAAAGAACGTAAAATAGTTTCGCGTCTATTTGCAGTGCTGCTTTCGGCATTGCTAATGGTGCCCTTGCTGAGTAGCTGCGGAGGCGGTTCCCAAAAAGCTTCAGCACCACCACCTGTTGATGATACCGTCGGTAGAACAGTGAGCGATCGCCAAACCGAAGCGAAGAAAGGTTTGTCTACAGGACAGAAAGTTGCTATTTTGGCGGGTGCTGCGGGACTTTATTACCTCTACAACCAACATAAAAATGCTCCCCAAGATGGAGCGCAAGGTAAGTACTATCTTTCCAAGAACGGACGTGTATATTACCGTGATGCTGAACATCGCGCTCACTGGGTAACGCCACCAGCAGAAGGAATTCGAGTACCAGAATCTGAAGCACAAAAGTATCGGGAATTCCAAGGTTATAACCGGAGTGCTACAGGTCGCGATCTAACTGGTATAACTTCATCCGCAGCTCCAGCACTCTAGATCGGTGAAGCGTGTGTATAAAGCGGGTTTCCTGGAGGATAACGCCGATCGCGCCCGTCGGAAACACGAACTTAAATCAGGAGACAGATTATGGTAAATGAATTTTTCCGAAAGGCGAAAGACTTACTTTTGGGATCGAACAGCGATCAAGCCGATCAAGATACCGAATTCCGCGATCGCAATGTACGTCCAGCTAGCGAAGATCCCTACGGCGACCCCGCAGACCCAGCATCTTACGGCAATGTTCGCCCAGCTAGTGAAGACCCCTACGGCGACCCCGCAGATATCTCGTCTTATGGCAATGTTCGCCCAGCTAGCGAAGACCCTTACGGTGACCCCGCAGACACAGGAGACACAGGGGAGTTTGGTGATGTCCGCCCAGCCAGCGAAGACCCCTACGGCGACCCCGCAGATCAGGATTACCGTCGTTAACGCAAAACCAATCTGGTGATATTGGTTTTCATAAGGTGATGAATTTTAAAATAACAAATAAGGCAGTGGGATTAGAACCTACTGTCTTTTATTTTGGCTACTATTTATACAAATTACAAATTACGAATGATTTCTTGCGATCGCTCAATATTTTGACGCACAGATCGAGCCGAAGTATGCAAACCCTTTCTTTCTTCATCAGTCAGCGTCAATTCCAAAATACTCTCAATTCCACCGCATCCCAACCGACAGGGAACACCAATTACAACATCTTCTAAACCGTATTCACCTTGCAGATACGCCGCCACAGGCAACAACCGCGACTGATTTAATAAAATCGATTCTACCATCACACTAGTAGCCGATGCCGGAGCAAAAAAAGCACCAC
Organism: Nostoc sp. DedSLP03; assembly: GCF_034530815.1. Classification (NCBI taxonomy): domain Bacteria; kingdom Bacillati; phylum Cyanobacteriota; class Cyanophyceae; order Nostocales; family Nostocaceae; genus Nostoc; species Nostoc sp. DedSLP03. The sequence continues at coordinate 55,512 of NZ_JAVRCK010000054.1, read as the reverse complement.
CTGTCTGCATCAATTCCACAATTTCTGCACCACCGTTGCGAGTTCTTTCTACCAAGCGTTCAATTGTGGCTGCATCCAGCAATCCAGTAATGTAAATGCCACATTCACAGTAGCATAACGAGACACATAAATTAAGATGCGATTTTTCTCAGCAAAAATTCAGGAGTCAGAATAAATGCCGAATTCTGACTTCTGACTCCTGAATTCTTTTTACTTATTTAAACTCTTCGAGTTGATCCACACGTAACCAAATATTAGGTGTTGGCACTTTCCCAAACTTAATCAGGGCGTAATCACCTTTAATATCGACAATTTCGCCCTTGCTTTCAAACAAATAAGAAGGAAAGCGAGCATCACTGGCTTTAGCCTCCAGACTGTTTTCTAGTTTCTCGCGCACAGCGCGAACCATATCTCCTTTTTTAACTGCCATGAGTTCCTCTCTCAAATTTTTAACGTCTTTCACCTGCATTTTAAAAGAATTTCGAGTTAGAACTCCTAACTCTTGTACAGAAGCGATTAATCGCGTCTCTTGTACAGACGCGATTAATCGCGTCTCCTAACTCCCCCTAGCGTTTGACACTCAAAGCAAAAATGACTAGATCGCCCAGCTAACCTGATCCGTTGAATTGGTGTACCACAAACTCGACAGGGTTCTCCAGCGCGGTTATAAACCCAGGCTACACCACCATAATTGCCATTAGTACCTTTAACATTTAAGAAATTACTAAATGTCGTACCACCAGCCTCAATGCTAGTTTCTAACACCTGAATGATGGCGGTTCGCAAACGTTCAATTTGCTTTAGCTGCAAATCTATACACAAGGTTTCAGGTAAAATTCCACTCTTAAATAATGCTTCATCAGCATAGATGTTACCTAATCCCGCCACTACGGATTGATCTAGTAGCGCAGTCTTAATCGGACGGCGGCGGTTTTGGAGTTTGTTTGCTAGATATTCAGCAGTAAATTCTGATGAAAATGGATCTGCTGCCAGTTTTGCCAAACCAGTGATAATACTTTCTACAGCAACACCAGGCGGAACCCACCATATTTTACCGAAGGTTCGCTGGTCAACAAAGCGTAATTCTTGCCGATTCCCAAAGAATAATCTAACCCGCGTGTGCTTGTGTAATGGTTCATCTCTATCCAGCCATAATAGTTGACCAGTCATTCGCAGATGAACTCCTAGCCAGCCGGAAGACGAGGAGAATTCGGCGAGGAGATATTTACCACGACGATGCCAAGTAGCGATCGCATTATTTTTAATTCCATTAACAAACTCACCAACAGAAAACGGGTAGGCGATGGTGCGATCGAGCAACACATCTCCACCCGTGATTTCTTGGTTGAGGGTCAATTGATTTAGACCCTTTCGGACTGTTTCAACTTCAGGCAATTCGGGCATTCAAGCTGAGTTAAGCAGGCAATTGTGATTTATTTGAGGGATTGAGGAAGAAGAGATGGGGTAGTAACTTACATAGCCGTAGATGGCTCGTATTACTACCCAAAAGAAACCGTAAATACCCGCAGGGCGGCTCTCGTAGATTAGGGTAGGCTAGGACAAAGTAATGAATGATCTGAAATTTTAGACTTCATACTTCAGACTTAAGACTACCCTTCATCATCGCATCAAACAACTTCCTTGTAGCTTTGCAGCTATTTTTTCGGTGCTTTAGCCTTTGGTGCTTCAACCTCGACTAATTCATCCTGGGCAAAGTTGTTGGTATTGATACCAGAGTAATTGACCTTTTCAAAGCGGACAATTACAGGGTATTTGATGCCGCTTTGGTCGATGGAAGCCACAGTTCCTAGATCCTGAAACCAGTAGGATTCAGGGCGGAGAATACGTACTTTAGAACCACGTTGAACCATGATTATTTTCCCTTTTAGTTATCAATCGCCAATCTAGAGGGCTAATTGATTTCACTCTACAACCTCAAGGTCGCAGCAAGAGTCTTTGTTAAGTTATTTGTCTGAATTGGCGACTGGGGACTGGGGACTAGGGACAGGGGAAATGGGGTGAGCATTGAATACTAGTTATTCTTTAGTTCCTTATCTCCCTAACCCAAATTTAAAAATGTATTAGATCGTACTTGACAATGCACACGTTATAGCGTACCTTCGTTCGCAAACAGTTATTTTGTAAAAGCTTATGTTTTAGTTAAGACAAACACACTTCCCTCATTACCTCTGCCGATCCGTAGGTCGTTATCTATATAAGTGATATCTAACCAGCCTTGCTGTTTGTCACTGTTTATGGCAACATCAATTCCGGGAAATTTTCTACCTTCTTCAATTTGTTGGATAAAAGTTACCGGAGAATTGTATTCTATTAAACGTTGTAAGCCGATAATAGAACGCTCAAATTTCACTTGGACACGCCGACCTGAAACTGGCTCAAATTTAGCAGCAACGCTGACTAATCCTTCTAAATAAGGTAAGCCATAAATCTCAGCTATGTTGTAAACACTGGTAGTCTCTACCCGGATATACTGATATATTTGACCCAGTTTACATAAGGGTAGACGATCTAAGTTTAAAAGAGCCTTGCTATTGGTGTATAGTAATCGCCAATTGCCATCTAGCAAATTACTAGCTTCCACCGGACGGGGTGTAGGATTAAAGTCTTCTAAATTGGCGATCGCGATTAAGATAGCCTGTTTCTGTTCTTCAGTCGCCAGTAGACCGCGATTAGTAAGTGCGATCGCATCCATAAGAGCCGCTTTTGGCATCATCGCCTGTCACCTCAAAAATCACTCACTTTCCATCAGCATAAACAAGATATTAATGACATATATGTACAGCCATAAAAATTACTAAGAATCGCTTGACTTAAGCCTTATGCTTATTAAATAAAAAAATTTCTATCTGAATGCGGATTTATCAACTAAAGGGTTGAAAAGATAACTAAATTAATCCGTGTCAAGTGATAGACTCTAAATGTCAACTTACGTAAACCTTTTCTTGTCCTCACTCGATATGTTGAACTCTCCATTACGTGAAGCAGCTCGTAACCAAAGAGCCGATGTCATCCCCCTAAAGCCAGAATCCTCTTTGTTGGACTGGTTACAAAACAACGGTCGCATCATCGCGCGTGACGTTCACGAACCGGATTTTCAAACTGACGAAGAAGGAATAGACTCCTTAATGGGTGTAGAAGACGGAATTGGCTACGACCTCGATGATGATGAAGATGATGATATAGGAATCGCTGAGAATTAGCCTTTTCAGGCTAGGGACTTGGTAGTATCCCTAGTTAATGGTATTCAATTTTATAAGTGTGGAGTGAAGGGAAACTTCTGTGGACGCTAAATTATCTCCTGAGCAAGGATTAAACATTTCTGGAATCGCTCTAGCCTCTTTATTAGCCGTAGGGTTAGGTACAACAGCCTTTTTCTTGGATTCGATGGCCAATCGGCTACCTTGGCAAAGTATGTCGTTAACCCTGCCATTACTGTTGTGTGCGTTGGGTTCAGGTGTGGTGGGCTATTGGGTAATACCTTTACTTCAAGCACTTAAAACTGGACAAATAATTCGTGAAGATGGCCCTCAAGCTCATCTCAAAAAGGCAGGCACTCCCACAATGGGCGGTATATTTTTTATACCTGTATCTGTGCTGCTTGCCTGTATATTGTCTAACTTTTCTAAAGAGGTGCTTGCAGTTTCGGCTTTGACCATCAGCTATGGATTGATTGGCTGGCTCGACGATTGGCAAATTCTGCGCCGGAAATCAAATAAAGGTATATCTCCACAAACAAAACTGGCTTTGCAGGTGAGTTTTGCGGCTATGTTTTGTCTATGGCTGATGTTTAATCAACCTTCTAATATTACAAATATTGCTTTACCTTGGGTGAGCTTCACACTCCCATTAGGATTTCTATTTTGGCCTTTAGCAGGTTTCGTACTAGTTGCAGAAAGCAATGCGACTAATTTAACAGATGGTATTGATGGCTTGGCAGCAGGAACAGTAGCGATCGCACTTTTGGCATTAGGTGCTTTAGTCGCCCCAACAGCACCAGGATTGATGGTTTTTTGTGCGGCTTTAAGTGGCGGGTGTTTAGGTTTCTTAGCCCATAATCGCAACCCAGCCCGTGTTTTCATGGGAGATACTGGTTCCCTGGCTTTGGGAGGAGCTTTAGCTGCTGTAGCACTATTAACAAATACTTTAGTAGGTCTGTTTATTCTCAGTGGTATCTTTTTTGTAGAAACCCTTTCGGTGATGGCACAGGTAAGTTATTACAAAGCCACGAAGGGCCCTGATGGCAAAGGTAAACGTCTCTTGAAAATGGCACCTTTACACCATCATTTAGAACTTACTGGCTGGTCAGAATTACAAGTGGTTGGAGTGTTTTATATAATCGCTGCTATTTTGGCTACTATTTGTTTAGCGATCGCTCCATTCTAAATGTTTTAAAAACTGCTTGAATATAAAAAACAACTCCCATATCTTCAGGGAGTTGTTTTTTTTATAGAGTAAATTTATAAGTTTCTGATTTCTATGCCAACTGAAGCGCAAAAAATAGTCATAGAGTCAATCTAAAATCTAAAATCTAAAATTGTTTGACCGCTTGTGGTATTCTGAATTCCTTATTCTTCAATTATAGGTATTTATATATTCCCTAACTCGATTCTTCCCTGTTCGCTTTGCCTCAAGCATCGCTTGATTCGCCCTATTTAGAAAATCTTTAACCGTCATCCCTGGTTCTGATACAGCTATTCCAAAAGAAGCGGTGATGCTTTCGAGGAGGCGATCGCCATCCTTCAATTGCATTTGTTCAATATCTACCCTTAATTGTTCTACTCGCTTTCTGAGCGTTTCCAGTGTCATATTAGGCATGACAATCACAAACTCTTCACCACCCCATCTGCAAGCAATGTCAAAGGAGCGAATAGATTTTAACAGTAACTTTGCTAATCCCTGGAGAACAATGTTGGCAGTCACATGTCCATAACGCGAGTTGTAAGACTTGAAGTTATCGATATCAAGAAAAATCATACTAAGAGGTTGTCCCGATCGTTCCGCTTCAGCTAGCCTTTGTTCTGTTATGCTTTCCATATAGCTTTGATTGAATAGTTGGGTCATCCCATCCCGCAAGTTTTCATGGGTTAGACGTTGTTTGATCGATAGATTATTTAGTGCAATGCCTAATGTTCTAGCAATAATCTCAGAAGTTTGTCGATTTTCTGGACTGATTTCTTCAAGCGCGTCGAGGTGTAAACTCCCAACTACTTCGCCTTGTGCAAACAATGGAATGCACAAATGTGTGCCGCTAACAGGCTGTATTAAGTGACTGCACATTAGTCCTGAATTACGAGGCGATAAAAGATTTAATTTTCCTCTCCGCAAAGCCCAACAATCAGATATTGAAAATATTTCTTTACTCTTTCTTTCACCTCCCCAAAAACTATTCATCTGAACATAATTTTTAGAATTAGCAATTATATAAATAGAACCACTCATATTCGGAAATAGCTTGGAACACGTTAAACCGACTACTTGATACACCTCATCTTCAGACTCGCAGGAATAAAGCATCTCCGCCATATCTGAGAGATATATAAGTTCTCGTTTTTTTGCTTCCAATTTCAGTGTTTTTTCTTCTAGCTGCCGATTTAAGTCAGTTAGCGATCGCTGTGCTTCTATAGATTCTGTAATATCAATACTGATTCCCCCAATACGGTAAGCACCCGTTGCGTAATCGCTGAACGGAAACTTAAACGATAGCCAGTAGCACGGCTGATTGTTACTAGGTACTTTTACCTCTTCAATTAGCTTCAAAGGACGTAGAGTCTTCAAAACAACTCGATCGTTCTCCATAACTCTCTGCCCCTCTTCTGGATCTGGCAAGAATTCCCTATCAGTTTTTCCCAACCATTCTTGTGAATCTACTGAAAATCTAGACTGTATTTCCTGGTTGTAGTAAAGCACTCTAGATTGCTCATCTTTGATATATGCTGCAAATGGCCCCTGATCTAGGAATAGCCGTTGCATCTGCTGGCTACGTTGCAGTTCGCGCGTATCTTCTTGATATCTGGCGATCGCCTCTACAATTTGATAAGCGGTTGGCATTAGGTAGAGTAAAGCAGATAAAGAAATAAATGCCATTACATCAAGCACGCCTAAGTGCAGCAGGGACACTGCTATATGTGACTCAAAGATCGCCAGAAAGTGATGAAATCCGCAAAATAGTACGAATCCACCTGATAAGAAAAAGGCTAGCCAAAACTTAGGAGGGATAGTTGCCTTCGTTTTGGCAAAGAAAACCCCTATTACTATGGGGATACCAAAGTATGAAAATGCAGTAATGCTATGAGCAATTATGCAATTCCAGTAAATAGGTTCCATTACCGATCTGATATTAATATTTCATCCGTTTCACTATAATTCTGGGTAGTCTCAAGGTGTAAGTGGATAAAGGATGATTTCAGTGTTTCATAACTGAATTTTATAATAGCTTTCTGAAAAGTTGCTCATTTCAACCCTTACAAACCTGACTTACCAAGTGAGTGAGTTCGGGTAAAATCAGTTTTTCCATCGCCAGTCGCACAGCATTACTGGAACCAGGAAGCGAGAAAATTAATTTATCTTGATAAACACCAGCAACAGCGCGAGAAGCGATCGCCCGCGAACCAATTTCTTGATAACTTAAAAAACGAAATAACTCACCAAATCCCGGCAAAGTTTTCTCTAGTAACTTCTCAATAGCATCGTAGGTGGTATCTCTTGGTGCAATACCTGTACCACCATTAAAAATTACAGCATCCAAATTTGAGCTTTTGCCTAGATTTTCTATCTGCCCTTGAATTTGTGTTGGTTCATCTTTGATAATCGTGTAGGCTCCTACAGCATGGTTTGCACCAAGGAGTAACTGCTGAATTAGCTGGCCACTTTTGTCTGTTTCCAAAGTGCGTGTATCGCTGACAGTAACCACAGCACAAGTTACTAAAACTCCAGGCAAGTCTGGATGGGGTTGTGGCATTGTATGTCACTCATGAACTTTTAATAATGGATAATTGGGCATGGTAAATGGCGCATTCATTGAACATGACAATTACCGATGCCCTATGCCCTATGCCCTAAGCCCTATGACTCATTTTTACTCAGTCCCAGATCGTTTTCTTCAGCATACCGCTCCATGAAGCGCATAAAGCGATCCCATTCTTGGGCAGATTTCATTACGTAAAGTGCCTCTAATTCTTCCGGTTTCCCGTTAATAAATTTAGCTTTAACTTCACGGGTAATTATTTCGCCTTCTTCGTCAATCAAGTACATTCCGGTAATATCTTCGGTAGTACCTTGATCTAAAATTTTCGGATTTGTAAAAATAAAGGTCGCTGTACCACTATCCCCAGTACGCGATCGCGTTAAGCGCACATCTGGAATTACCTCTTCGTCAAGACCTCTAGAAAACTGGATTTTCGCCATGATGAATGAATTTAAACTTTGGTGATGGTTAATTTAATATTCTCTCATCAATTAGAACACCACGGTCTAGAAGCTACTGTGATTCAGTTTTTGGTGTATATACTTAAATTGCTTCTTTTTCAAGTAACAAAGTTACGGGCCCATCGTTTTCAATGATAACTTGCATCATTGCACCAAATTTACCAGTTTCTACCTGCAACCCGCTAGCTCTTAACTTAGTAATAAAACGATTATATAAATCTTCTGCCGATTGGGGAGCGGCTGAACGGTCAAAAGAAGGACGGCGACCTTTGCGACAGTCACCATAAAGGGTAAACTGACTGACTACTAACAAATCGCCACCAATTTCTTGTATAGATTTTTGCCATCGTTCGTCTCCTCCTTCGTCAGGAAAAAGCCGCAATTCTAAGCATTTACGAACCATCCAGTCGATTTCAGCATCAGTATCGGTATTGGCTATACCTACGAGCAAATTTAGCCCCCGCCCAATTTTACCGACAATTTCATCATTCACTGTAACTTGAGATGATTTGACTCGCTGGATAACAACGCGCATTTTAATCAGAACATTTATCAACGTTTTGATTTTAGAGCAATACATACAGCAGGGAATAGGGAATAAGGTTTAAAGTCTCTTGGTATATGACTTTTTTATGAAATTTTGTACCTCATTTACTTGAAATCTGCTGTAAAAACAACGAGTGTCTATCACCCGATAAAAATTCTTAATGTTCGATAAAACTTGTGAGTTTCTTGCTGAAACTTTCTGTATTCAAAAAGCGATCGCTATTTTCTCATTTTGCTTAAAATTGATGGCAAAGCCATTGAGAATACAGTTCCCAGGTTCCACCTGGGAACGAGTAGTAATTCCTGTACAGACGCGATTAATCGCGTCTCTCCTAAGTTTTATTTGCCAAACCCTTTACCGCGAGAGGTTGAAGGTAGACAAATGCAGTTTTCGAGTTGACTAATTAAAGTCTCACGATCCAAATTTTGACCAATCAGTACTAACTGGTTTTTCAGTTGGCCTTTCCATTCATCATCATCCAAGGTGAAGCGTTTACCACAAAGGTGGAAAATATGACGCTTCGGGCTTTCATCAAACCACATAATCCCCTTGGCTCGGAAGATATTTGAGGGTAGCTGATTATCTAAGAAATACTGAAACTTCCGAATAGAAAAAGGCTTGTCACTTTGGAAAGAGATGGAAGTAAAACCATCATTTTCTAAATGGTGAGAATGATGGTGATGATCGTGATGATCGTGATGGTCATGGTCGTGGTCGTGATGATCGTGACCGCATGTTGAATGGTCATGGTCATGGTCGTGATGATCGTGATGGTCGTGTTTATCCACCACTGTGTCAAAATATTTATCTGACTCAAACAGACCAACACTCAAAATTAAAGGAAGTGGCACTTGCGATCGCGTCGCGCGGATAATTCTTGCTCCTTCCTTGACTTCGTTAATTTTTCTTTCTAACTGGTTCAAAGTGGCTTCATCAACCAAATCTGCCTTGTTCAGCACAATTACATCACCATAAGCAATTTGGCTGTATGCTGCCTCAGAGTTAAATAAATCTAGGCTGTAATTAGCCGCGTCTACCACAGTAATAATCGAATCTAAGCGGGTTAAATCCCGCAATTCTGTACCCAGAAATGTTAAAGCTACTGGTAGCGGATCTGCCAATCCAGTTGTTTCGACTACTAGATAATCTAGATTTTCTTGGCGTTCTAAAACTTTGTAAACTGCATCTACCAAATCATTATTAATAGTGCAGCAGATACAACCATTATTTAGCTCCACCATGTTCTCACCAGTGGAAACAATTAGCTCGTTGTCGATGCCAATTTCGCCAAATTCATTCACGAGAACAGCGGTTTTCAAACCCTGTTGGTTGTTGAGGATATGATTAAGTAAAGTCGTCTTGCCACTACCGAGGAAACCCGTAATAATTGTTACTGGCATTCCTTGTTTGGGCGTATCCATTGCCGAAGATTCGGGTGTAACTGCTGATTGCATAGCGCTGTTATCAAATAGTCAAAAAATAGTAATGTAGCGCAGATAGTCCAGAAAACACTAGCGCCGCTACGCGGAATTCAAAATTCAAAATTCAAAATTCAAAAACTCTTGATTTATGAGCTTTCGAGATTTTGTCCCATAGTATGTTGATTTCCGCCATGACGTACTAGCATAGGGATGCTGGACTGTCATCCCAGCTGCTTTACCCTATTATTGCTTATCTCTCTATTCAGGGTTACATCTGTTAAGCTGTTTCACCTTTGACTTCCACACAGTCAGCAGCCAGAATGCCCGCCAATAGGTGGTTTTCCATTTTGAATTTTGAATTTTGAATTTTGAATTGATATATGACCCTAACCCTTTACAATACCCTCACCCGTCGTCAAGAACCGTTTGAAACAGTCGAAACAGGCAAGGTTAAGATGTATTACTGCGGTGTGACGGTGTACGACTACTGCCATTTGGGTCATGCTAGAGCTTGCATCGTTTGGGACGTAGTACGCCGATACCTCCAGTTTATCGGTTATGAAGTGCGATATATCCAAAATTTTACTGATATTGATGACAAGATTCTCAATCGAGCCTGTGCTGAACATTCCTCAATGGAAGCTGTAGCCGATCGCTTTATCAAAGCATATTTTGAGGATATGGCGCGGCTGGGGATTAAAGAAGCCGATGAATATCCCCGTGCTACTCACACAATGAATGGCATTTTGCGGTTAATTCATGAGTTGGAAAATAAAGGTTTTGCTTACCCTGCTGATGGTGATGTGTATTATCCAGTGCGGCAGTTTTCTGAATATGGCAAACTTTCGGGACGCAAGTTAGAGGATATGCAAGCCGGAGCGAGCGAGCGCGTCAACGTAGAAGATCCAGAATACCAGAAAAAGAAAGACCCCTTTGATTTTGCTTTGTGGAAAGCAGCAAGACCAGGAGAACCTGCTTGGGAATCACCTTGGGGCGCAGGTCGTCCGGGGTGGCATATAGAATGCTCGGCAATGGTGCGCGATCGCTTGGGTGATACCATAGATATTCATGCTGGTGGTGCTGACTTAATTTTTCCTCATCACGAAAACGAAATTGCCCAATCTGAGGCTGTCACCGGAAAACCTTTAGCGCGTTATTGGTTGCATAACGGCATGGTGAAAGTAGATGGTGAAAAAATGTCCAAATCTTTGGGCAACTTTACCACTATTAGAGACTTACTGGATCGAGGAGTTGACCCGATGGCAGTGCGGTTGTTCGTGTTGACCGCTCAATATCGCACACCAATTGATTTTACCGACGAAGCGATCGCCGCAGCAACCAACGGCTGGCACACCATTAAAGAAGGGTTACTCTTCGGCTATCAGTACGGTAAACAACTAGACTGGGGAGTAGAAACTGCCTCACTACTTCCTGAAACTGTTGAACGCTTTCAAGAAACTGTGAATAACGACTTTAATTTTCCTGGTGGATTAACAGTGCTGTTTGAATTAGCCAAAGAACTGCGCCGTGAGGGAAATATTATTGTGCATGAAGGTAAAACTGAAACTTCCCCTGATGAGTTAAAACATCAATGGCAAACTCTTGTCACATTGGCTGGAGTTTTGGGTTTAGAAGCCGGGATAGAAGCGGAAACTGACAAGATTAATGGTTTAAGCGATGCAGAAATTGAAGCGAAAATTCAGCAAAGGCAAGAAGCACGTAAAGCCAAAAATTTTGCCGAAAGCGATCGCTTTCGTGACGAACTACAAGCAGAAGGTATTACGCTAATTGATAGCCGTGATGGCACACGCTGGCACCGGAATAATTAAATTCAAAATGATGAACAACCACAAACAAATCACAGATAGAACATTTGAATTTTCTGTTCGCATAATTAACCTTTGTAAGGTACTCAATGAAAGTCCTAGAGTGGGGCGAACACTCTTACAACAGTTACTTAAGTCTGGTACGTCGATTGGAGCAAACGTTGAAGAATCGCAATCGGCACAGAGTACAGCTGATTTCATTCACAAGCTAGAAATTGCTCTCAAAGGAGGCAGGGAAACCAAATATTGACTAAGACTTCTAATTGCAACTGAGTTGATCCCCGAAGACCGTCTACTGCCAATTTTGGGTGAAATTAACGAGTTAATCAAAATAATTGCCGCAATAGTCGTCAAAACCAAACAAAATCGTCAACAATAACTTCATTAATTTTGAATTTTGAATTTTGAATTTTGAATTGAATTATGTGGTCTGAACTCAAAAAAGCGATCGCTAGTTTCGATATTCCTGCTGATTGGATTGGTATTAGAGCCGTAAAGGAGACTTCTACTACCCGTTCAGTCCGTGACGCCTTACCCCAACTAAACGGCAAATCCTTCACCGTGGGAGCCATGCTGGAAGTTTTGGTGAATGGCTGTCTGGGTTATGCAGCTACTAACTCTCTGGAATTGGCTTCCCTGCAAACTGCTGCTCAAACAGCCTATAACCAAGCAATAGCAGCCAGTGAATGGTGGATACATCCCTTCCGTGAAAGTGAGCGTCCTAAAGTTGTTGGTGAATATAAATCTCCATTTCTTGAGCCATTGGATGCTCTAAGTCCAGGGGAAATCAACGAGTTGCTGGTTCGTATTTGCCAAACGCTCAAAGTTGACGACAAAATTGTGCAAACCATAGCCAGTGCTAGCACAATCGAGAGAGAATCTTGGTTTGTTAGCAGCAATGGCTCAGAAGTCTATCAAAAAATTCTATCTATAGGCACGAATTACGGAGCTACTGCCCAAGATGGAGCAGTTGTACAGCAGCGCAGCTACAACGGCTCCCAAGCAAACTGTTACCAAGGCGGACTCGAACTATTAAAACAAGAAAACTTATGGCATCGGGTGCGGCAAATAGGCGAACAAGCAGTAGAACTATTGACAGCAGAAGAATGCCCAACTACCCGTACCAATTTAGTTTTAGCCCCAGATCAAATGATGCTGCAAATCCATGAAAGTGTCGGGCATCCCCTAGAAATTGACCGAATTTTGGGAGATGAGCGTAACTATGCTGGGGGCAGTTTCGTTAATAAAAGTGATTTTGGCAACCTCGTATATGGTTCGCCGTTGATGAACATTACCTTTGATCCCACTGTCCCTGGTGAATTTGCCAGCTATGGCTTTGATGATACTGGTGCTGTAGCAACAAAGGAATATTTGGTTAAAGAAGGAGTACTTCAACGCGGTTTAGGCAGTCTGGAAAGTCAAGCCAGAGCAGGTGTACCAGGAGTTGCTTGTGCCCGTGCTTGCTCATGGAATCGACCAGCGATCGATCGCATGGGTAACTTGAATTTAGAGCCTTTAAACGGCACTTTTGAAGACATTATTGGCGGGATAGAACACGGGGTTTACATGGAATCTAACCGTTCTTGGTCAATTGACGATCGCCGCTACAAATTCCAATTTGGTTGTGAGTACGCTAAATTAATTGAAAATGGCAAACTCACCAAAACCCTTCGTAATCCAAATTACCGCGCCACAACACCAGAGTTTTGGCATAGTTTAATTAAAGTCGGAGATGCCACAAATTGGCAAATGTATGGTACTCCTTATTGTGGCAAAGGAGAACCAAATCAGGCTATTTGGGTAGGACACGGTTCACCTGTCTGCGTGTTTGCTAATGTCGAAGTTTTTGGTGGAGGAACTTGAAAAATACAATAGTTAGGAGTTAGGAGTTGATAGTTAGGAGTTTTGAATTAAGTAGGTAGGCATAATTAAACATAAAATAAAATCCTAACTTGTCATGAGCGATTCATCGCTCAAAAAGGATTATCAGGAATAAAGTCCTTACTACAAACTTTAATTTATTTACGCCTAGCTACTTATAAAAATTCTTTTAACTCCTAATTTCTAACTCCTAACTTTTTCCCTCTCTTTATTCCCTATTAATATTTAATATCCATGAAAATTGAGGAATTATCTGCGTTAGAAGTCAGCTTTAATCGACTGATTGAAAGTTTGCTGATTAAAAAAGCAGAAAATGAACAATTCACTGTGAGACTTAGTAGTGAAATAAGTCAATTTACTCGTTTTAATCATGCGAAAGTGCGACAAACTGGTTGTGTTACTGATGGTTGGATAGAACTGACTTTGATGCAAAATCAGCGCAACAGTGTTCGGCAGTTTCCCTTTACTGGAAATTGGGAGGTAGATTGGCAGTTAGCATATACTTCTTTGCAAGAATTACGTGACGAACTTATTCTACTACCCGTCGATCCATATCTAGTTTTGCCATCAGGAAATAATATCAGTAGAGAAATACATTCTGGAAATTTATTAGCAGCTGAGGCAGTAGTACCAACTGTACTAGAACTAGTTGCTGAATTGGATTTTACAGGGATATATGCCGGGGGAGTGATAATTAAAGCTTATGGTGATTCTAGCGGTCAAAAACACTGGTTTGCTACTGATTCTTTTACCTTAGATTATTCTCTATTTTCCCCATCTGGACAAGCAGTTAAGGGCACGTTTGCCGGGAGTAATTGGGATGAATCTAAATATATAGCCAAAATTAGCGAAGCTAAAAAACAACTAGAATTACTTGTTCACCCAACTAAAGAACTGCCACGGGGACAGTATAAAACTTATTTTGCACCTGCTGCTGTTGCAGATTTATTATTGATGCTTTCTTGGGGAGCGGTAAGCGAAGCTGATATCCAACAAGGGAACAGTGCTTTAGCTGCTTTATCGCGTCAAGAAAAACAACTTTCTCTAAGATTTAGTTTAAAAGAAAATTTTCAGCAGGGATTAGTGCCGCGATTTAACGAATTGGGAGAAATGGCAGCACCGGAGTTACCTGTAATAGAAAAAGGAAGTTTGGTAAATACTCTGGTGAATTCTCGAACTGCTAAGGAATATCAAAAAATTGCCAATGGTGCTAATGGTTCAGAGACTTTACGAGCGCCAGAAGTGAGTCCGGGAAATTTAGTATTTGAGCAGATTCTTCCGAGTTTAGATACAGGATTATATGTATCAAATTTGCATTACTTGAATTGGAGCGATCGCCACACTGGTAGAATCACAGGTATGACCCGCTATGCTTGTTTTTGGATAGAAAATGGAGAAATTATCGCCCCCATTGAAAACCTGCGTTTTGATGAAAGTCTCTATCGCTTTTGGGGAGAAAATCTAATAGATTTGACTACTTTTCAAGAATTCATTCCCGAAGTAGGAACTTATGAAAGTCGCCAACTTGGAGGTAGTTTAGTTCCCGGTATGCTGGTAGAAGATTTTACATACACTTTGTAGTTATATTGTGTAAAAATACTCTATTTTTGTTAGAGACGCGTTAACGAAGCCCAGTTTAAGTTCACGTCTCTACAAAAAATTATAAAATCACCTATTTCTGTAAACTGCATTAATTACAATATCTTTAATAGCGAAATAAATAATTAAAAGCAACGATAAAAATTGCTCAAACTGAAGAATTGGATCTAAACGCCAACCTTGAAAAAACAAGATTACTCCGCATATTAACATTATAATTGGTGTAAATATCACTTGAATAATGTAAAGGGCTAAAGCCCAACCTGTAAGCCTAGTTCCACGTTGGGCAAGCCAAACTACTGTTAAAATAAAGTAAATAACTGCCAAAAAAAAATAAATAATTCCAATTAAACCAGCTAAATTTAATCCAAAATTAACTTGAGCGAAAGTAATCATTTATTAAAAATCCTGCTTAATTACAAGCTAAAATTTAAAATTTATTAGTAGGTAGATTACCTTAAATTATTCATTCATGAAAATTGTTGGGTTAAGCAATAGCGAAACCCAACCGATAATTTTTCCTCATCTCTCGTTAGAACCTCTATCTTTTTTTACCAGGAGGTGAATTGCGCTGAGTAAGGTTATCAATTTGCAATTGTTGCCGACCGTTAGTGATAACTTGCAACATCTGTTTAAGATCCTGCTCGATATTTCCCAAAATTCCATCGGCATAAGCATCAGCACCATCTTCAATTTCTTGAGCATGAGCGATCGCATTTTGTCGCATCAGCTCTAATTCTTGCTGACAAGCATACCGCTTGCGGTCAATCTCAGCGAGGGTTTCTTGCATTATTCCCTCACACTCTTGTTGCACTTGTCGCCGCAGTCGTTCAGCTTCTTGTTCCGCCTGGTGAATAATATCGCTTTCAGCTAAAATTTGCGCTCTTTTTGCTTGTGCAGCTTCTACAACCTGCTGTCCATACTCTTCCGCTTCCAGCAGAATTTCGTCCTTTTGGTCGAGAACTGCTGCTGCTTCTTGAAAAAGGGATGGTAAAGCAAGGCGGATGTAATCAAGCTGATCTAGCAGCTTTTCTTCATCTATGAGTGTGCGTCCTGTCAGCGGAATTCTGAGACTAGAGAGAACCATTTCCTCTAGGCGGTTGAGTTCCTGCTGAATATCTATGCTTCCTTCTCCACCGAGATATTCTTGAGAGGGGGGATTGCTGCCGTTGAGATTGGGTTCAACATTGGAGATTTCTGATTGTAGCATTGGTATATATCTAGGGCAATGTGTGGGGAAACGAGATGATCGATAGAACCACCAAACCTTGCAATCTCTTTTACCACACTACTACTTAAAAAACTATACTCATTTGAGGTTGCGAGAAAAACTGTTTCTATTTGGGTAGAAAGAGTTTTATTGGTGTGAGCCATTTGCAGTTCCACTTCAAAATCTGACACAGCCCGTAAACCCCGGATCAAAACTTGTGCTTGTTGCATTTGAGCATAATTGACGGTAAGACCATCAAAGCTGTCTACTTCTACATTCGGTAGATGTTCTGTAGAAAGACGGATTTGATTTAGCCGTTGCTCCACACTAAAAAGTGGCATTTTATTAGGGTTCCGTAGTACGGCGACAATCACCCGCTCAAACAGCCGACTACCACGCCCGATGAGATCGAGGTGTCCCAAGGTAATGGGGTCGAAGCTACCAGGATAAATAGCAATCACAATTTTAAATATATCAAAGTTGTTTAGGTGATTATATCGAAACTATTTTGTGTAACTTATTCAAATCTACCATCTTGCGCTCTCGGTAAGGATGGTAAACTCAATTGTTTTAGTGGCACAAGTTATGCTCAACTAAGCGTTAGGAACTAGACTCCTAAATATGAATACTGGATTTTTACCTACGTCTCCACAATAATGATGTGGAAGATTCAAGTGTAGTTACAGTATTCAAGACACAAGAAACTCCGTACTGAGCAAAGTGCGCGGGTAGTTAACGAACTTTTCTAGGTAATTTTTCATGGCACTGGACTTTCCCACTTTGCCCTTGGCGTTTCAATTTACTTCTCCAGGACCGATTCTGGTGAAAATAGGGCCACTAAGTATTCGTTGGTACGGCTTGTTGATTGCCACAGCAGTTTTAATTGGCGTCATCCTTTCCCAGAATTTAGCAAAGCGCCGCAATGTTAATCCTGAGTTGCTAGGCGATTTGTTCTTTTGGTTGTTGATTGGGGCAATTCCTGGCGCACGGCTATATTACGTTTTTTTTGAGTGGTCAAAATATGCTCCAACTCCAGGAAAAATTTTTGCGATCTGGGAAGGCGGTATTGCCATTCATGGAGCGATTCTTGGTGGCGTTGTGGCTGCGTTAATCTTTGCCAAAATCAAGCAGGTTTCTTTCTGGCAATTGGCAGATTTAGTAGCACCTTCGCTGATTTTAGGGCAAGCGATCGGACGTTGGGGCAATTTCTTTAATTCTGAAGCTTTTGGCGATCCGACTGATTTACCCTGGAAGCTCTATATTCCACCAGACCATCGTCCTTTAGAATATGCTAGTTTCGATTACTTTCATCCCACCTTCCTCTACGAATCTCTGTGGGATTTAATGGTGTTTACGCTATTGATAACGTTGTTTTTCCGATCTTTATCCGGTAAGCCACGCCTGAAGGTAGGCACACTGTTTCTCATTTACTGGCCAGCCTACAGCTTAGGACGCTTATGGATTGAAGGCTTTCGCACTGATAGCTTGATGCTGGGGCCATTACGGATGGCGCAAGTAGTCAGTAGTCTAGGAATTCTATTGGGATTATTTGGATTAGCTTGGCTTTACTTACTCAAACGCCCTTTACCCGATGTAGTTCCTACTGCTAAGGGAAATGGGGGACAAGGGGACAAGGGGACAAGGGGACAAGGAGAATAACTATGCCCTATGCTCAATTCCCAATGACTAAAAAATAAAAAATGCCCCAGAGTATTCTCTAGGGCTTAACCAGGGTGCATCTACCATTACTCTCTACTAGGGAAAGAGGGTGAATCCGGAAAGATACTGAAGAATTTGCCAAAAAGATTTTTTGAGGGATTGCCGTGTGTTCTTTTAAAAGTGAATATACAGAAAATGGAAGTTATAAAAAAACACTATATGGGATAGAACCATCTGTGTATATTGTCGGAGCTGGCCCTGGAGATCCTGATTTATTAACGGTGAAGGCGCAGAAATTACTGGCTGTTGCTGATGTAATTTTATTTGCTGATTCTTTAGTACCCGAACAAATTTTAGAACTTTGCCGAAAAGATGCTGAGATAATTAGGACTGCGAATCAGACTTTAGAAGAAATTTTGGCGATTACGATCGATAGAGTGCGATCGCAGCACAAATCTCTAGTCCGTCTCCATTCTGGCGATCCTAGTCTCTACAGCGCTATCCACGAGCAAATGCACCTCCTAAGAGAGGCAAATATTCCTTTTGAAGTCATACCTGGGATCAGCGCCTTTCAAGCTGCTGCTGCCAAACTCAAAGTAGAACTGACTGTACCCGGTTTAGTACAAACCATTATCTTGACACGCATCAGCGGACGTACAGAAGTCCCCGCCGCCGAAGAATTAGCCACTCTTGCAGCACATCAGGCTAGCCTTTGCTTATATCTAAGTGCGCGTCACGTCGAAAATGCCCAAGCTAAACTACTCGAACACTATCCAGCCGAAACCCTGATTGCGATTTGCTTTCGTATCGGCTGGCCCGATGAAAAAATCAGGGTTGTCCCCCTGAATCAAATGGCAGACTGTACTCATCAAGAAAAACTAATTCGCACTACACTTTATATAGTCAGTCCAGCACTCTCGACAACAACAGGGCGATCGCGTTTATATCATCCCGAACATAATCACCTATTTCGCTCATCTCATAACTAAATATTGGTTATTCTCCTCATCTCACTACTCTCCACCTTTCTAATCTTTGTACTCTGTACCTTTGGATTTCGATAAACTTAACAATGTCAAGAAAATCCAAAATCCCAATTCAGTACTATGCCTTTAATTAAAGTGCAAACTTCTGCATCTAGTCCTCAAAAAGCTGAAATTGAATCAATGCTTTTAAACCTATCAGCCAAGTTAGCGAAACATTTGGGAAAACCAGAATCTTATGTAATGACTACTTTTGAACCAGGAATCCCCATGACTTTTGCAGGGAATACAGACCCAGTTTGCTATATAGAAATTAAGAGCGTTGGCACAATGAAGCCAGATCAAACCGCAGCAATGAGTCAGGACTTTTGCCAGCAGATTAGCCAAACTCTAGGTGTACCTAAAAATCGCATTTACATCGAGTTTGCAGACGCTAAGGGGGCAATGTGGGGCTGGAACGGCACAACTTTTGGCTAATTTCCTGTCTTCTTTGGTCAAGGCTAACTTTATCTAGCAGGTGTAGGATAGAGATCCTACATCAACTCGTGATTTTTTTATGTCTGCTACGCCTCTTGTATCTCAGGTTGACTTCAACTCAGAAAAATCAGAATCAATCCCTCCCCTTTTAGGCGCTTCTCTGGCGGAGTTAACTGCTTGGGTGCAGCAACAAGGACAACCTGCTTACAGAGGAAAGCAACTGCATGAATGGATCTATGATAAGGGGGTGCGATCGCTAGCTGATATTTCTGTCTTCTCCAAGCAATGGCGCAAAGAAGTAGCAGAAGTTCCCATTGGGCGCTCAATTTTACATTACCGCTCTGAGGCTCCTGATGGCACAGTCAAATATCTTTTACAATTAACAGACGGGCAAATTATTGAAACTGTCGGTATCCCCACATTCGCAGAAAGGGGAGAAGGCCCAAAAGCCCGTTTGACAGTTTGCGTTTCTACTCAGGTGGGTTGCCCAATGGCGTGTGATTTCTGCGCTACTGGTAAGGGAGGCTACAAACGCAACCTAGCACGGCACGAAATTATCGATCAGGTGTTGACTGTGCAAGAAGATTTTCAACAACGGGTTAGCAATGTGGTGTTTATGGGGCTAGGCGAACCGTTATTGAATACTGAGAATGTCTTAGCAGCCCTAAAATCCCTAAATCAAGATGTCGGTATTGGGCAGCGATCGCTTACAGTTTCGACAGTGGGTATTCGCGATCGCATCCGTCAGTTCGCGCAAAATAATTTGCAAATCACTTTGGCTGTAAGTCTCCACGCACCCAACCAAGCACTACGAGAAAAACTCATCCCTAGCGCCCGCGCCTATCCTCTAGAAGATTTACTGGCTGAGTGTCGAGAATATGTAGAAATCACTGGGCGTCGAGTTACCTTTGAGTACATTCTTCTCGCTGGTGTTAACGATTTACCAGAACACGCATTGGAACTTTCAAAATGCTTGCGAGGATTCCAAAGTCATGTGAATTTGATTCCTTATAATCCTATCCAAGAAGTAGACTACAAACGCCCTAATCACGATCGCATTCAAGCATTTGTCAACGTTCTTAAGCAACAAAATACTGCTGTGAGTGTGCGTTATTCCCGTGGTTTAGAAGCTGATGCTGCTTGCGGACAATTGAGAGCAAGTAAAAATTAAACTTGTTGCAATCAATTCTATGAATGAATATCAAACCGCAGATAAACAGAGATATGTCTTCAGATACATCTCTGTTTATCTCTGGCGTAAAACCGCTTGAGATCCCTTTGTTAACTTACCTACCGCAGGTAGATTTACGGGAATCCGGCAAACTATGTAAAAAATTTAAATATATAATTTAATTAAGATGAATATCTAAGAAGCAAGAGTTTTATGAAAAATCAAGAGAATGTACTGGATATAACCTTGATTTAGAAAGCTATTCTCAACGCACTAATATTTAGAACACGTCGCCGACTGAAGAATGTTGGCGTAGTCAGCCGTAAGTAGCGCTTAAGCCCATAACGGTAAATAAGACATTAGCTTCAGTTAACTATTGCAAGCCCCTGTATTGATATATAGGGAAATTATGTTGACATTTCAAGGGTTTAGCGATTGCTCAACCGAACCTATAACAATTGAGGAAATAATTGTATGTTGAATCGCTTATCGTTGGTTAAAGTATGGCTACCATTGATTGTGCTTGCCAAAGCTTTATCGATTAATTTTCCTGCATCTGCACAAATAATTCAGACGAATCCCCAACAAATAATTCGGACGAATCCCCAGACACAAGATTCGCTTCAAGAAAGAATCAGACAACAACTAGAACAGCAAAATCAGCAAACACAAGAACGAATGAACGAAACATGGCTACGGCAAAATTTTCAACAACCACAATTACTACAACAACAACAGATAATACAACAACAAGATTTTACACGACAACGGCAAGAAATGTTGCGTCAGCAACAATTGAGACTACAACAGGAAGAAACAAGATTACAACAGCAAGACTTTTCACAACAACAACAACTGAGAATGCAACAGCAACAACTTAGACAAGATCAACAAATTAGACAACGGCAACAATTTAGGTTACAAGAACAGATCCGACAGCAACAACTCAGACAACAGAATAATCTGTAAAGTCTTTAAAATTTATGACAAGTAAATTTATTATTAGAAATTAGAGAATATTTTCTCTAATTTTTTTTGATTTTTATTATTTAGCGCTGTGCATAAATTCCTGGTGCATAAGCCTCAATTACTTTGCCAGTGCGAGTGCAACTAATCATCAAGTAGTCACAACTAGAGCATTGTGTTCGAGTTAATTGACTATCAAAAATATAATAACGTTCTGCTTGGCTACCGCAATTTGGGCAGTAAATCTTTTGTACTGTCTGCATTTTAAAACCCCTGGTTGTAATTTATTTTTTATTTGAGAAAACTGCCAGTTAAAGTAGAAAATATTTTGGTTTGACCCAACTTAACAAACGACTTTAATATTGGCTAATTATTTTAAACAAAATTTCAGATTTGAAAAAACTTCGATTTCTCTCTATACTATCCTATAATTTAAGTTATTTTACCCTCTTACTTTAGGTACATAAATTCTTTTTTAATTAAATGACGCTTAGATATTTACTGATCCCTATGACGAATGCTTTGAGAGAGGCTTATTTATAGTCATCTTGGACAGATACAAAAAAGAGCCGTTATTGTATTCAAAAGTTAAATTACAGAAAATACTGTATATTTAGTAACAAAATAGTTATCTTAAGGATTAGTTAATTTTTGCTGGCGAGATTTATGAGGTGGAATTCTGGTGTGAAAATTTAATCAAAATTACCATAGTTACCAGATATAGTTACGAAATACCGTAAATTTACGGTATATACACATCTTAAATTCTCGCAGAAAAACTTAACAGAATCCTCTGCGAGAGTGGAACTAATACTTTTTCAAGCTAGTTTTAAGGGTGTGTAGTAAGGACTTTAGCCCTTACTACAAACTTGTTTATTCATACATAAATTGAAATTTTACAGACTACTAATCTCCTCAAGCAGGATGAAAATAATCGTAAATTTCTTGAGCCAAACGCGGCCCGATTCCTGGAACCTCGGCAAGTTGTGGGGTTGTCGCTTGGCGAATATAATCAACTGAGCGAAAATGCCCTAGTAGCTGCTTTTGTCGATGATGTCCTAAGCCAGGAATTTCATCTAAACGCGATCGCTTCAATTTATCACTGCGCTGTTGACGATGGAAACTCACTGCAAACCGATGCGCTTCATCCCGCAGCCGCCGCAACAACTGTACCCCTGGTTGTTCTGCATCAGTTGTCAAGGGTTTAGATTCTCCTGGTAAAAAAATCTCTTCTCGCTGCTTTGCTAAACTTACCACTCGCAAGTCTTCTAATAAATTCATCTCTTGCAAGACAGCGACAACTGATGATAACTGACCTTTACCACCATCGATCATGATTAAATCAGGCCAGTCAGGATTACCCAAACGTGTTAATTGCTGATCTTCCGCATATTTACGGAACCGCCGCTGGATGACTTCAGCAAGACTAGCAAAATCATCTGAGTGTCCTGCTGTCACCGTGGGGTTTTTAATTTTGTAGTGACGATAGTGCTGTTTTGCGGGTAATCCATCGATAAACACGACTTGCGAAGCTACAGCATTTGACCCTTGAATATGAGAAATGTCATAACCTTCGATGCGGTGAGGCACATCTGGTAAATCGAGAATGGCGGCTAAATCTTGCATTGCTTGGTGATTGCGATCGCCAAATTTCTGCATTCTTTGCAATTCATACTGAGCATTTCGCTCTACCATCTCAATTAATTCTGCTTTAGTTTGGCGCAAAGGAGTCAATATTGTGACTTTTTTGCCTTTACGTTGAGTTAACACATCTGCCAATATTTCCGTATCTGGTAAATCATGCTGTACCAAAATCTCTAAAGGGATTTCTACAGAATCAGCAGTTTGGTAATGTTCCTCTAAAGCTCGTTGTAAAATCGCTCCTGGTTCCGCGTGAGTATCCGCCACAAAGGCTAAACGTCCAACCAATTGCCCAGCGCGAATCTGGAATAGTTGAATGCAGGCGTGTTGTTCGTCAGCTGCTAGTGCGATCGCATCCCGCGAAACAGTATCATCTGGTAAGGAAACTTTCTGGTCAGCTGTCAGCGACTTTAACCCAGAAATTTGATCGCGAATCCGCGCCGCTGACTCAAAATTCAAGTTCTCAGCAGCTGCGTTCATCTGTTGGGTCAAAATATCAATCAGTTCTTGGGTTCGACCTTGAAAAACCATCGCTATCTTTTGGACAATTTTGCGATATTCTTCTGGTGAAATCATCTGTTGACACACACCAGGACAACGCCCTAAATCAAAATTCAAGCAAGGGCGGTCTTTAAAAAGTGGTTGAGGTCGTTGTCGTTGTGGAAAAATACGCTTGCAGATGCGGACAATTTCTCGCAATAAACCAGCATCAGTATAAGGCCCGTAAAATTTATCCTTTTCTTTACCGAATTGGCGTTTACGGGTAATAAAAATTCGCGGATAATCTTCTGACCAGGTAATGCAGAGATAGGGATATTTTTTATCATCTTTGAGCAACACGTTAAAGTATGGCTGGTGCTGCTTGATCAAATTGGCTTCTAGCGCTAAAGCTTCGGCTTCAGTATCAGTGACGATGAATTCAATTTCTGTCACCAACTTGACCATCGTGGCGATCCGTTCAGTCTTGTTGTAGCCATCCCGGAAATAGGAACGGACACGCGATCGCAACTTACGTGATTTACCTATATATATGATGCGATCGCTCCTGTCCCGCATGAAATAAACCCCCGGTTCCGGTGGAATTTCGGCTAGACGGTTTTCTAGTCGTTCTGGCTCTTTAACCAGTGGTAATATTTGAGTAGATATTGTCACAACCAAAATTAGGTAATCTTTCTCTATTTTAAGAAAAATTATTTTTTTGTGCCGATTTAGTAAATTATTTATCAAGTAAATACAAAGTAGCAGTCATGAGGGACTAAGAGAGAATAATAACTCTTAACTCAGCACAAGCTAAACCCTAGCTATGCATTAACAGCACTCTTCAGTCAGGTAGGCTTTTAGTCTGCACTAAGATAAGTCTGCTGTAGCTAGTTCTTTGCTTTCTTGCAGCGTCGTCGGCTTCTAAGCTAGAGCCTTGCTAGAAGAGTGATTGCAATCTTAGTCATTGGCTGCTACTGTCAGAATACAAACTTTGCTTTTTAAATTTATAATTAACATTTTTAAATTAATAATACTTTATTATCTGAAACTTTATATTCTAGATTAGATGATAATATTATTGGATTGATTGGTGTTTTACTTCATAAAAAATATGTTTATATATTGGTTTAATAAATATTAAATTAAAATTTTATTTATTGATACTATTTATGTTTATTTATTGAATTTATAACCTTAAGCGAATTAACGGATTTAGTCAATTAAATTTATGATTATGATTGATAATATAGTTATTATAATAATTTTGGACAAGAGCTAAACTATGAATTTACAAGATTTTGAAGTCCAGTATCGTGAGGCTATGGCTGAGACTCTCAATGAATTGCAAACAGCAGTTTTGTTATTAGCGCAAGTACAACAGAAAATTTCAACAATTGGCAGTTCTGTACAAACTCTTAGTGAGTGCGTTGAAGAATTTATTGCTGGTCAAAAAGCAGAATAAAGACACACATAATAAAAAATTATCTGTTGTGGCAAGTAAACTGTTCTTCAATTGCAAGAATGAGATCCTTGAGTTTTAAAGGTTTGACAAAATAGTTACGTGCGCCCAAACTTAGAGCTAGTTCTCGATCTGCTTTAAAAGCAAAGGCTGAAACCACAATGATAGGTATTTTTGACAAATCAGGTTTTTGCTGGACTTGTTTTAAGAGTGAATAACCGTCAACATCTGGCAATTTCAAGTCCAATAACATTAAATCTGGCTCGAATTTCTCTATGGTTGAGAAAAAAGCAGAACCTTCTGATAAACTTTGGACTTCATAACCACAGTAACTTAGATAGTCACTAAGTAACATCCGATTGAGGTAATGGTCTTCAACTAGTAAAATTCGTTTAACTTTGTGTGACTGCAATGGCTGATTTATATTGAGTAATTGTACTGTCATTGCTAACCTATTATCTGATTATCTTAATTAAAAGCTAGTCATTATTACCATAAACTAAAACAGTAGGGCATTTAAAGAGTGAAACAAATATAAATTGTACTTATGTAATCTAAATCAAAAATATCAATCAATTAAATTTAGCTGCACTACAATACTAAAATGATAGTATTATTAAATGTAGTTAAATCAAAAATTAATCTTTTTTTTACTAATTTTTTTATAATCTAGAGTATTAAGTTAACTTCTGTTTTTACAAATTTAGTTGCCTAAATTTTATGAGTAAAACTACTTAAGTAATACTGTTACTAATATTATGGTAATAGCTTTTCCTGAAGCCGTGAGAGTAAGCAATACTATTGTGCACAATCCATATTATAAACAAATTAACTTGCTAGGGACATACAGATGTAGAATTTTGCAACCGATTCATTTGTTGCAAGTATTTTTAGAAATAGTATAACTTAGAAGATTAAGTTTATTATAGCTGCAAGGAATTATTCATCAAAAAAGGGAGCTAATAGCTCCCTTACTTATTTTTTGGCATGGAAACCGGAGTTTCAACCAGATACTTTTTTTAACTTGCGTTGTGTAACAAAGATACCAGCAACACCTAAAATACCAAATACTACTGAGGGTTCTGGTACTGAATGAGGGACATAGTTAGGTGTTGACCAAGTATAAATTGCACTGTAAGATACACCATCATCAGAAGCAGTAATACCGGATGCAGTGGGGTTAAAGCTATAGGCATAGTAAGTTTGACCACCAGTAACTACCTTAGCAATTTCACTAGCCGCAATTTCACCTTGATATGCATTTAATGCAGCTTGCAGAGTCAGTACATCTTTAAATGATGTGAGTTGAGAGATTTGACCTGGTAGCTGATTTTTGAGAGTATTCAGTTGAGAGATTTGACCTGGTAGCTGATTTTTAAGAGTATTCAGTTGAGAAATTTGACCTGGTAGTGTTTGATTTTTGAGAGTATTCAGTTGAGAGATTTGACTTGTCAGTTGTTGTCTTTTTGTTTGATTGGCTGGAATATTAGGAATTGCGTTGAGTTGTGTTTGCAGTGTGGTAATCTGTCCTGGAATTGCGTTGAGTTGTGTTTGTAGTGTGGTAATTTGTCCTGGAATTGCGTTGAGTTGTGTTTGTAGTGTGGTAATTTGTCCTGGAATTGCGTTGAGTTGTGTTTGTAGTTGTGGAATTGAACTTTCAAGTTGTGAAAGGGTTGGTTGAGTTGTTTGTTGAGGAAACTGTGATTTAATTGCATTCCACTTTTCATCAACCTTAGTAGAAATAGTTGTTGCAAGTTTAGTCTTTACATCCAAGTGACCAACTAATTTCAGTTCCACACCGCCATTCTGACCGAATTGGAAACCACCAATGTTCGGATCTCCCATTCCCAAAGAAGGAAAATAACTAGTTATTAGTGATTTGCTGTCGGCTGAAAACCCGTTCCAAACTGATTGAAATGGTGTGTAGCTACTCAATAAATCGCCTAGCCATTGGGAACCAAAGCTATTCCAGTCATTAGCAGTGACACTACTAACAGTGGCACTGTAGTTTCCTTGTGTGGCGGTGAAGCCAACGTTAGAATCTGGGGTTTCGCTACTATACCAAAGCTCAACGTTAGAACTGGAGTCGTTATCTGTCAAAGCTTTGATCGCAGCTTTAGTACCACCTTGGGCATTCCCTTTAATAAAGGTACCATTTGAGCCACCAGTGTAAGTGTTAATTTCTCCATTATTATCGAAACTAAAAGATGTAGCGTGTGCTGGGGCGGTGGCAAGAGCGCTCACACCAATAGCCATTGAGGCACCAATTATAAGTGTCTGAAAAGTCGTTTTCATTGTTTTCAAGTCTCTGTCAGTTTGGAAGTTAAGTTTTAAACTACTGTCGTTTTTAGGCTTAGGCTTTCTTGACCACAGATTTTTTGGCTATACAGATGCTTACCTGCATTGTTAGCCGTCTTTGGTATCTGAGCGTACAAACCCAGTTTAAGAAACGAGGAGACCTGATTGGGTAAAGTTAACGCTGATTCTCAATAAAAAGATGAAGAATGTTTTGATAGTTTTATACGTTTAATTACGTATTTTAAACATTTTTGATAGCGATAAAAGTTACTACAAAATATTTTAAAGTTCAGTACAATACGGTAGGGACACATAAATGTGCGCCCCTACCGTATGTTTTATTGATAGACTTTGCCGCCAAAAATCCTTGGCGTTCAGCTTGAGAAGAAATTTAATGAAGAAACTCAGCCATTCTTTCTACAGCAATTTCTAACAAAGGTGGCTCATGCACCAAGGCAAAACGGACATACCCTTCTCCAGATTTGCCAAAGCCAGCACCTGGAGAAACTGCTACACCAGTTTGTTTGACTAGCTGGGTACAAAATTCTACGGAGTTTTCACTCCAAGGTGAGGGCAATTTTGCCCAGATGTACATTGTGGCTTCGGGAGTAGGAACATTCCAGCCAATACGGTGTAAAGCATTGATGAAAGCATCACGCCGCCTCTGGAAGGTGATAACAGCAGATTTTACGCCAGCTTGAGGGCCTGTTAGGGCAGCGATCGCACCATTCAAAATTCCCCGATACTGATTAAAATCAACGGCGGCTTTTATCTGGCGTAAGGCGTTAATTAACTGGGCATTACCGATGGCATAGCCAATGCGGAAGCCACCCATATTGTAGGACTTGGAAAGGGTGAAAAATTCAATCGAGACGCTTTTTTCTGGATCGGCTTGCAGAATTGAAGGGACTAAGGATTTTGAATTAACAGAAGAATCTGCCCATTCCCTAGTTTCCTGAAATACCAAATCTACGTAGGGGAAATCGTGAACCAGCACGAGATTGTGTTGTTGGCAGAAGGCGACAGCTTCTTGGAAAAAAGATAAAGGTGCGATCGCGGCGGTGGGATTATGAGGATAACTTAATACCATCATCCGCGACTGGGCCAAGACTGGGGCGGGAATATCAGCAAAAACTGGTAAAAAACCATTTTCTGCCAGTAGTGGCATCGGGTAGATTTGACCGCTAGCTAGGTAGACTCCCCCCGCATGGGATGGATAACCTGGATCGAGCAACAGGGCAAAATCTCCTGGATTAAGTATTGCTAGAGGTAAATGGGCTGTGCCTTCTTGAGAACCAATTAAAGGTAGTACCTCAGTTTGAGGATCGACTTTGATCCCAAATTTTTGTTCGTACCAGTTGGCTGCGGCTTCCCGAAATCCAAAAGTACCGTTAAACAACAGATAACCGTGGGTAGTGCGATCGCCAAGAGACTGGGCGATCGCCTCAAGAACGTGGGCTTCGGCTGGTAAATCGGAAGACCCCAAGGATAAATCAATTAGCTCTCGGCCAGCGGCCAAAGCGACAGCCTTGGCTCTGTCCATATCAGCAAATACATTAGATTTTAGGGGTTGTAAACGTTTTGCAAACTGTATGTTAGTCATTTGTCCTTTGTCATTTGTCCTTTGTCATTTGTCCTTTGTCATTTGTCAAATGACCAATACTTCTCTACCAGAGGCTGTACCAAGGGGAACGCTCAGTACAAGTGACCCATGACCAATACTTCGACTTACCTCGGCTTTGCTCGGCGCGAGTCGCTCAGTACAAGTGACCAATGACTAATGACCAATGACCAATGACTAATTACTATTTAAGTGGGTATCTAGGAGAGCAAGTAATTTTTCTTTGCCGATGACTCCCTCGGTGGATATCAAAACTTCCTGGTCTTGAAATAGTCTAAGGGCAGGTACGCCTTCCACTTGATACTGCTTAACAGTCAGTGGGTTGGGGTCAATTTCCATTTTAACGACTTTGAGGCGATCGCTATATTTGCTAGCAGCTGAGTTAATCAGGGGCGACATCAATTGACAAGGCCCACACCAGGAAGCCCAAAAATAAACTAATACAGGCTGCTCGGCTTTTAACACTTCGGTTTCAAACTCAGCATCGGTTATGGTGATTACAGCCTTACTCATTGCAGTCTCCATCAGGTGGCGATCGAAGTTGGCACACACAATACTTTATCCCAAAGTTGTCAATAGTCCATAGTTAATAATTTATAGTTATTAAGATTGTTAACTATTGACTAATGACGTAAAATCCCACACCTGTTGGCTGTGGGACTAGCTCAAATAAGTTTTCTGTCAATTTTACAGTTGATCCAATTGCTTGCGTAAGGAATCTAACTCAGCATCAACCACCTCATTAGATTTAGGAGCAGTGGTTTGTTGTTGTGGTGGCAGTTGGGCTTGATTTTGAGGAGCTGCGGGTGGTAACATCTGCGCTTTCAAAGCTGCCAATTCATCATCAACATCGCTACTACCTTCCAATCGAGCAAATTGGCTTTCTAAATCAGCACCCGCTAACTCTCCTTGTGCCTGGGCCCTGGCCTCTTGCATCAAGACTTTTTCTTCCATCCGCTCGAAGGCAGACATTGCACTGCTAGTATTCATCCCACGTACCATACCCTGGAGCTGCTCTTGGGCTTTGGCAGTGGTGATTCTCGCTCTGAGCATTTCTTTCTTGGTTTTAGCCTCAGAAATTTTGCTTTCCAGCTGGATCAAGTTACGCTTGAGGGTATCAACTTGGGTACTTTGGGTATCTAAACTAGCTTTGAGAGCTGTGCTGGTGTCAGTATAAGTCTTCTTCCGTTCTAGAGCTTGTCGTGCTAGGTTTTCATCACCTTTTTGTAGCGCTAGTTGGGCATTGCGTTGCCACTTATTGATTTCATTTTGGGCATCATTATACTGTTTTTCACTGCGTTTTTGGGCGGCGATCGCTTGGGCTACTCCCTGACGCAGCTGCACCAAGTCTTCCTGCATTTCCAGGATGGCTTGCTCTAGCATTTTTTCGGGGTCTTCGGCTTTGTTAACCAGGTCGTTAAGGTTAGAACTAACTACTCGCTTAATGCGATCGAATAATCCCATAACTTTGTTTTTCCTTGTGTGATTTACGCTTTTTGTTGGACAGTTAGCTTTTTTACTTTTTTATAGCTACCTATTTCAATGTAATCTTTCCAGTTTGAATCAGTACCTCCTAACAACTCTTTATTGTTAAGATATCGCCAAACTGGGTTAATTAGTGGAACTTTAAGAATCCTGAGTTTTGGGTAACTGTTGTTGGGGAGGCTGCTGTGTCTTTTGGCTCTCCTCAGTTAGGATTTTATGCTGTGTGTTTTCTGACTGCTTGAAAACCTGTACCTTCATCGCTGCCAATTCGGTATCTACATCATTAGATTCCAAAGAAGTAAATTGTGTTTCCAAGTCGTCGCTACTAAGTTGAGCTATGGCTTCTGATTGAGCTTCTATCTGTGAAACTTTTTCTTCCATGCGCTCAAAGGCACTCAGACTGTTATTAGCAGAAGCTCCGCCGAGCATTTCTTGGAGGCGATAAGACGCTTCAGCAGAACGGGCGCGGGCAATATACATATCTTTTTTAGTTTTCGCCTCGGAAATTTTTAACTCTAGCGATCGCATATCCTTTTTTAGCCTAGCAACTATCTCGTTTTGCTGCTCTATCTGCGAAAAGAGGGCTGTAGTAGTTTCTTTATAGGCTTGGCGCTTAGTCAAAGCTTCACGTGCTAGAGGTTCATTACCTTGTTGCAGAGCCAATTGGGCGCGGCGATACCATTCTTCCGTTTGCGACTGAGCCGCAGCTGCTTGTCGTTCAGTGCGTTTCTGGGTAGCGATCGCTTGTGCTACACCCTGCCGCAACTGCACCAGATTTTCCTGCATTTCCAGGACAGCTTGCTCCAAAATCTTTTCTGGATCTTCTGCACCACCGATCAAACTATTGAGATTAGCGCGAATCACCCGCAGAATACGCTTGATTAATTCCATATCGGCTCTCCAACGAAATCCAGTTCTGAGTGCTGTTAGCAGGGCGTTTAGACCGTGCTGAGTAATGAATTTAGTTATAGAGTGCTAAGTGCCTAGTTAAAGTCCTAAGTATAGTAATATTTTTTGTCATACGTGTAGTTATGGAGTGCTGAGTGCCGAATAAAAGTTTTGAGTATAATATTTTTTGTTGTGGGGTCGCAAACAAACAATATTTTGTCTCTACCACTCAGCACGGATTACTCATTACTCATGTTGTAAACAAACAATATTCTGTCTCTACCACTCAGCACTTGTTGACTCAGGACTGTTATCTCATGGTATCGTAGATTTTGCAATTCATGGCTGCTGAACTCGCGCCTTGATTCCCTTCGCTTCTAACAGTTTCATCTGTTGTTTTACTTGCTCTTTAGTTTTAAAAGCACCCAGATAAATCAATTCTTTGTTAGGCGATAAATAAGCATCAGGAATTATTTGCCGTGCTGAGGCAAAAGCTGCTCCTTTATTATCTATCACTACATGATAAAACCCATCTGTTCCTAGTTTGATTTCTGTATCTGGCTTTAGTGACGTTGCGATTGGCTTGGGCGAGGTTTTTGTCGGTGAAGTGGGAGGTAAAGAAAGAGGAGGCAAGGATTGTAGTCTCGGTACTGGTGCTAAAGCGATCGGGTTAGTCTGTTGGGCTGTATTGGGGTTAGACAATGCCCCTTGAGGATTTGCAGGGTTTTGGGTAACAATTGGATTAGGCACTACAGCGGGGGTTGGTTGGACTTTGGGTTTTAAACCAACTACATCATTGGGATCTCTTACTTCAGGAAACTCTTCAGTAGCTAGATTGGGATATTTGGGTATAGATGTGCTTGGTGGTTGAATTTGAGGTTGGACATTACTCCCAACTTCCTCAGTATTTTCTGGTGTGGGAGAGGAGTTGCCGTTAAATAAGTTGCCTAAATTCCATTGTGGCAAGCTTTTGGGATTGAAGACTGCATAACCCAAGATCAGACTAGCCACCAATAGCAGCAACATAGAGCCAATACCCAAAGGTGATAGCAGACTGTCGGTAGAATTACTTGGTTTCTTGGTTTCTGGTTGTTCTTCTGTCAGACTTCGCAGCAGTGCTTCACTAGATTCTAAATAGTCATCTGGGTGCTTGGGGCTATCATCCGTCTGCAAGTGATTTTCGCTTTTAGTATTTTTAACGATCGCTGGCACGATACTGCTATTAAAGTTGGGTGGGGGTGGTGGAAGTTGAGTTTGTGTTTTGGCTGCATTGGAGGTAGAGGGCAGATTCAGATTATTCAGTTCCTCAATTTTTGCCGTAGTTGGTGCTGGGTTCATCTCAGTATTCACAGCTACAGATGCGGGTGAGACATCAATTTTTGCCGTAGCTGGCGCTGGATTCATCTCAGGATTCACGGGTACAGATGCAGGCGATACGTTGGTTTTAATTTCCGTTGCTGATGACTGAGTTGCGCCCAATATTGTCGAAATGGTAGTTAACGGTTGGGGTTGTCCGCTGATGTAACTTGCAACACGGGACTGCTTAGATGAAACCAAACCAGTTCGCGTGCGTCGGTATCGAGCTAACTCTTGATCTAGCGGCACCTCTAAACTTGCTAGTGCTGCTGCTAGTACTGGTTTCAACCCAGGTGTTTTAGACGATTGTTGATGAGTACTGGAGTTGTTCTGGGAGTTTTGAGTCATTGCCTTTTTGCCTCAAACTTAGATTACTGGAATCAACTTTTAGATAGATATATTTTGTGATAATAATAGCGGAAATTATTTAAATAGATTGGGGATTGGGGGAGAGGTGACAGGTGACAGGTGATAGGGGATAATCTGCACCCTGTAATCTGTACCCTATTCCCTTCTTCACTCTCTACTCCCCACTTTGAATAATGTCGTTGAAATCAATTAATGATGTTTTAAGGATTCTGGAAAAGCAGTCGAAATGGCAGGAGCAACCATTTCAACGCCTGCTCAAGTGTTGGGCAGAAGTTGTTGAGCCAGTAGTTGCCGCAAATACTCGACCGTTATCAATTCAGCGTGATGTTTTGTCGGTAGCAACTTCTAGTGCTGCTTGGGCGCAAAACCTGACTTTTGGTCGCACATCTCTACTTTTAAAGTTGAATAAAAAGCTGCCAACGCCTTTGGTTGATATTCGCTTCTCTACTGCTGGCTGGCAGAATCCGTTGGTGGAAAGAAAACAGCAACAAACGGTTTCGCCTCATGAGCATCCAAGTTACCTTGGTGATGAGATTAACCGCCCTGATGCTGCTATGCCTACCAAGGATGTAAATGCGGCTTTTGGACATTGGACGAAGATTGTGCGATCGCGATCGCATGGCTTACCCCTTTGTCCCCAGTGCCAATCCCCCACTCCTCCCGGTGAACTCCAGCGCTGGGAAGTCTGTTCTGTCTGTGCTGCTAAACAGTTTTCAAAGCAAAATAGTTGAGCGATTATTTGTTGAGCAGAGTTTATCCTAAAATAACTTGCTGCTATTACATCAAATTTTTCTGATTCTTGAGAAAAAGTATAATTTACCGCTAAAATATGCCCAATGTGGTATGCAAAGTAGACTATTTATGTGAAATTCTATGCCTTAAGCCATACTTAAGGAGGAATTTAAAAGGCTGAATAAATCAAAAGCTTTAGTTTTAGTCTTGATCCCTAATAAGTTTTAGACGATACCTATATGTAACTGCTCTATGAATTATTTAAATATATAACAAGATTATAAAAATATCCTGAAGTTTATTTTTTACTTGGGATCGCTGAAACCTATAGAAAATAATGACTTTTTGGCTTTTCTCCGTCTTTATATATAGAAGCAGAATATAAAGATGAAATTCAGCCAGAAACAACACTAAAGATGAATCCGAATGAAACCCATTAAAGTTTTAGCATCTGCCTGTAGATATTGCCGTCATTACCAGCCAGAAGGTCGCCGTGGTGGAACGTGCCAGCAGTTGGGCGCACCAGTTCAAGCGACTTGGAAGGCTTGCTCTTTGGCGCTTCCACCTTTTGCACCTTCTTGGGAAACCTTAGAAGATGCTTGGGGTTTACCAGATGCAGCTCCAGTTTTAACATCTTGTCAATCTTTAGCTTCAGATTTCGATAATGCTGCTCTTGCCCCTCTAGAGGAAATAGCTGCCTCCATATCTGAACAGGTAAAAACTAAAGCAGTGGTTATTTAGTCATCCATTATTACTGGACTGAGTTTGTAGTCTGCTTAAAATAAGATTTGTTTTTAAGATTTTTAGTGCTGTAAAAGTTGATATCTACAAAAATCGCCCCCCTTAAATGAGGTGCGATTTTTGCGATTCTAAGGTAGCCAAGGAAAAGAGCGAAAATCTGGTGGACGCTTTTCGAGAAAGGCTTGTTTTCCCTCAGATCCTTCTTCTGTCATGTAATAAAGTAGGGTGGCGTTGCCAGCAAGTTCTTGTAAACCAGCTTGTCCGTCACAATCAGCGTTAAAGGCGGCTTTGAGACATCGAATTGCGATCGGACTTTTTTCTAAAATCTCTTGCGCCCATTGAATACCTTCCGTTTCTAGTTGTTCTACTGGGACGACACAATTAATTAAACCCATTTCTAAAGCTTGTTGTGCATCATATTGGCGGCAGAGAAACCAAATTTCTCTAGCTTTTTTTTGTCCGACGATGCGGGCAAGATAGCTGGCTCCAAAACCACCGTCAAAACTGCCGACTTTCGGGCCCGTCTGTCCGAAAATGGCATTATCGGCAGCGATGGTAAGGTCGCAAATTAAGTGTAAGACGTGTCCACCACCGATCGCATATCCAGCAACTAAAGCAATCACCACTTTCGGCATCGAACGAATCAGCCGTTGTAAGTCCAGCACATTTAAGCGAGGGATGCCAGTATCGTCCACATAACCTGCATGTCCGCGCACGCTTTGATCTCCACCAGAACAGAAGGCATATTTACCATCAGTGTGTGGACCATATCCAGTAAATAGGACAACACCAATACTAGTGTCTTCACGAGCATTACAGAAAGCGTCATACAGTTCAAAGACGGTTTCAGGACGGAAGGCATTGCGTTTATGGGGACGGTTGATGGTGATTTTCGCAATGCCATCAATTTTTTGATACAGAATATCTTCGTAGGTTTTGGCAGTTTGCCAGTTAATTTGCATTGGTATGGGGTGCGCTGTTGCTTCAAGAATTTTATCGCGGACGTAGGGATATGCGATACCTGCGATGGACTACGCCTACGCTAAAATTGTTGTCTCAAGCCTTTACAATCTGGTAATTGTCTGGGTGTTGAGGAATAAAAATGCGACGTGACACCATCTTTTACAAATTATTTAAGCAATTTCCCGGTTTGCTGTTTGAATTAGTAGATGAACCACCCTCTGAAGCGGAAAATTACCAATTTGAATCGGTTGAAGTGAAAGAAACCGCGTTTCGGATTGATGGAGTATTTTTACCTCCGGCTGATGCAGTTTCCAAAACCGTATTTTTTGCTGAAGTCCAGTTTCAGAAGGACGAAGACTTATATCACCGCTTCTTTAGCGAATTATTTTTGTTTCTCTACCGACACTCGATTCGTTACGATGACTGGTTTGGAGTAATAATTTTTCCTTCTCGCAGTCTGGAACCTTCCAACTCAATGATTCACCGCGCTTTGTTGGAAAGTGGTCAAGTCAGGCGGGTTTATCTGGATGAGTTGGGGGATTTGCGACAACAACCTTTGGGATTGGGTTTGATGTTGCTAACAAATGTTACTTCTGAAACAGAAGCAGTTGAAGGGGCGCGGTTTTTGCTGGAGCAAGCACGGCAACAATCGGAGCAAGCGATAATTGATTTAGTGACGACGATTATTGTCTACAAGTTTTCTAAGCTTAGTCGAGAGGAGATTGCAACGATGTTGGGACTGAATTTGGAAGAACCACGGGCGATTCGGGAAGCGAAAGAAGAAGGACGAGAGGAAGAAGCGCGATCGCTCATCTTAAGACTATTAAACCGACGGGTGGGTGAGTTTCCTGAGTCGCTTCAGCGCCAGATTCAAGGGTTATCGGTGGAACAGTTGGAAGCTTTAGGTGATGCTTTGTTGGATTTCTCTACTCTTGCTGATTTGGAAGGATGGTTACAAGGTGAAGTAAGGGGGTAAGTTTTACCCAGAGGTGCAGAGGAGAAGAGCGATCGCACCCGTTAAAATTCTCAAAGCTACAAATCTGAGACTGGAAGACACGCAGGTATATCAAGAAATCGTGGAAGGAAGAGTGCGATCGCTCGTACTGCGATGTAAAAACGACTATTTGGTGAAATTGCTGAGGAACGTTGGAAGCGTTAGCTTTGGCGTTCTTGGAATTGAGATTGCGATCGCGGACTTGGAAGGGTGGTTACAAAGTCAGTCAGTACATTCCTAAGTTAACTTTCTCGCTTTTCTCATATCTTGAAGATTCATTTTTTCAGTAATAAGCTCTTGAGCGCGAGCTTCAATTTTTGCTCGACGTGATGGTGGAATTTTTTCCATTACATCACTCAGTTTTGTTGCCATAATTTCATTATCCTTTTTCTTTCAGTTCATCGATATAAAAATAATATTACTGGGAATACTATTATTAGAATTTCTTTTCCCAGTAAAAGGATTTAAATATATGGATGACCTTAAAAACTTACTAAATCGTGCCTCATCTGAGGAGAGGAAAGCATTGGCACAGATTCTTAAGGCAAAACAACCAACAGTCGATTCTATCGTTGATCGTCTATGCAAGAAGAGCCAAGATCCTGCCAGCTATGTATTTAATGAAATATTTGATGATCATCCAAGTTACCAGAAAATAGTTAGGCGGGCTGCTAAAAAGTTAAAAATAAAATGTAGTAAATATGAATCTGCTAGTGGAATGGAGGTAAAAATTGCACAGAAGGTTATGGAAACAATGCTGGAGAAAATGACACCAGAACAAAAGCGAGAGATGGAACAGCAGTTACGAAAAACAGCATCACAATTTGAGAAAGGAGGTGAATTATTAGGAAGTGCTAGTATTTTTCTTGCTTTGACAGGCGCTCAATTGTCTGGTTTTGGTATTTACTTACTGGCTTCAACAACATTGGGTACACTTACCGGAGTAATAGGGGTTACTTTACCCTTTATTGCTTATACAACAATGTCAAGTGCAATAGCTGTGATTATCGGACCAGTTGGTTGGATAGGTGCAGGATTATTCACAGTATGGCAGTTGGCAGGCCCTAGTTATAAGAGAGTTATTCCAGCTATTCTTTATATTTGCGCCCTCAGAGCAAGACTGGATGGTGGTTTTGCTTAATTCTTTTTTAATATTTGCAAAATGTGTGATTGTCTATACTGATTGCTCTGTTGAGGTTCGATTGCCGAGATCAGCTTTAACTTCAGAATGTTTAGTACAGGATGGTGTAAATCCAGCTAACATCTCAATTAAGCAGATAAAGAGCTTAAGCCCCTTGTTAAAGGTAGGCAAACTTCTGCCATTCATAGTGGTGTATGAGCTATTTTGCCTCAACCTTAATGACGAATATCTTTAACTTTAGTTATTTTGTTATCTACTACAACTACATATACTCCTCTAGTAAGTGGATTTTGTACCATCCACTTGTCTTGCACTATAAAGAATTCGTAACCCTTGCCTTTTACATATTCAGTAGCTTCTTCAACTGTCTTTCCAATTAAAATTCTTTCATTTATCATAATTTTTTATTGTAATTTACTAACATTAAGTTATTATCTTTACTTACAATATAGTTAAATTGCAATATCTCCAGCAAACTTTCTTAAATTATCCTGTCGCCACTGAGCATCATGTTTGCGACTTGTCTGCACCTCCAAAACCCGAATTCCCTTAATTGGAAGCGGGTTTAATCTTTGCTGCAAATGCTCCCAAGAAGTTATCAATTCATGCTGCACATTATAAGTAGCGCACAACTGAGCAAAATCAATATCCTGGGGAGTGCCAAAAAACTCTTCAAATGGTGGGTCGAATTTGGCAATGGGTAACATTTCAAAAATTCCACCGCCATTGTTGTTAATTAACACAATCGTGAGATGTCCGACAAACTTATTGCGGATTAAAAAACCATTGGTGTCATGCAATAAAGCTAAATCTCCTGTTAACATCACACTACTTTGCTGGCGATGGGCAATTCCTAAAGCGGTGGATAGTGTGCCATCTATGCCATTTGCACCCCGATTAAAATACGATCGCACTCCTAAATTATTTGGTTTCCAGAAATATTCCACATCCCGCACAGGCATACTATTGGCAATAAACAGAGGCGTTTCTGGCGGTAAAATCTGAGAAATTAACCAAGCTGCTTTACTCTCAATTATTTCATCTATTTTTCCCATCGTCTGGTCAACAACTAACCTAACTTTAGCTTCCGCATCACACCATTGCTTTCCATAGTCTGAGGATAAAGATAAATTTATTTCCTCTACTTTTATGTGTTCTACAGATATCCGTAAATGCGTCGTTCTCCCGTGCAAAGGGTCGAGGTTTTGGTCACTAGGATCGATTACCCAGCGTCGCGGTTGGGTTGCATTTATCCAGGTACGTAGTTCTTTACTCGTAGGCATTTCACCCACCTGAATCACCATTTCGGGTGCTAACTGCTTTGCTAGCTGCTGATTTCGCAAAATCAGGTCATAAGTGGAAATTAAATAAGGGTTGAGTTCGGCATAATTTCTGACTGGGGAAAGTCCCTCAGCTAGCACGGGCCATTTGAGAGTTTGGGAAAGTTGCGCGATCGCTCTAGAATATTCCTCTGGTTGCTGGGGTTGGGCAACACCTGCGATAATAATGCCGCGATCGCATTTTTTCCATTCTTTGGGCATTAGGCATGGGGCATAGGGTATGGGGCATGGGTTTGCTATTCCTGCGAAAAAGTCTTCTGATTCCAAGTGCGATCGCAAATAACTCAAGTCAGTTCCATCAGGAACAGGCGCTAAGGGATCGCGAAAGGGAATATTTAAATGTACTGGCCCCTTTGTCGGATTTTGCGCCCTTTCCCAGGTATGAATTACCGTTTGTCGCAGATAAGCTAGCATTCCCAGATCGGCACAGGGTAAGGCTAACTCTGTTTGCCAATTTGGGTAGTTTCCATATAATCTCAATTGATCTACAGTTTGCCCAGAGTGACAATCTCGCAATTCTGGAGGCCTATCGGTAGTTAATATCAATAGTGGTACGCGACTATATGAGGCTTCAATGACTGCTGAATAAAAATTTGCTCCTGCTGTACCAGAGGTGCAAACTAGTACCACCGGGCGTCCGGTTGCTTTAGCTTGTCCCAAAGCAAAAAAGGCGGCGGAACGTTCATCAAGAATGGAAATTGCTTCAATCTCAGGTGCTTGTTGAGCAAAGGCGATCGCTAAGGGTGTAGAGCGCGATCCAGGACAAATGATGGCACAAGTCAATCCCAACCGCTTTAAAGTCTCTGTTAAAATATAAGCCCAAAGTTGATTAACATTCCTATAAGCGATCGGCATTAAATCAAACATAGCTATAAAACAATCTTAAATTTTAGATTTTGTCTAGGGAAATTCAATTTAAAATCCATCAATGCGGTGTTGACTTCCATCACCGCCACGCGAGTTTCTGGGAAAGAAAATCTCCAAGCAAACTTGCTGAACTTTCTACAAAATGCACAATTTGCTCTCAAACTTTTATGGACTGCATTCATTTAACGGGAATTCGCGGCTATGGCTACACTGGGTATCTACCAGAAGAACAGGTGCTAGGACAATGGTTTGAGGTGGATGTGAGGTTATGGTTGGATATCTCCACAGCGGCCAAGACTGACGCGATCGAAGACACTTTAGATTATCGCAGCGTCATTAGCTTGACACAACATCTGATCAAAACGTCTAAATTTGTTTTGGTGGAGAAATTGGTAACAACGATCGCAGATTCTATCCTCCAAGAGTGCGATCGTGTAACAAAAGTCCAAGTCACTCTCAGCAAACCTGCCGCACCTATTCCAGACTTTGGTGGCAAAATTAGCATTGAAGTGACTAAAATCAAGTCCAACCTTTAATTCACAAAATGTTTTTTTTCAGTATCTATCAGATAGCAAAGAACAGGAGGTTTACGTGGAGCTTGGAAGTGTCTCACAATGAGAATCTTTCCTGCCATTGGCATCAGTACCTATTGATTACCAAAAAACTAAAAAATACCGCGAGCGGCTGATGAACATTTAACTTATAAATTTTCAGAGGAGAGGAATTGTGATTAAGTATTAACCAGAAGCTATAGGGCTAGTATTTTATTTTTAAAATACGCTTAGTGGTGTGGCAAGGCTAAAATAGTGCATTAAAAATATCTTAGCTATTGATATTTGAGAAACATAACTAATTTTATATTGCACATATTTAGGCTTACCATGCTATTATAACAATCCTGATGTTTTTTAATTATGGTTGTTGAATGAATATTTCTAATTAATGCAAGTTTACTGTTCATTAAATATTTCACATAGCTTTAGACCGTAATTTAGACTTCATCTGATATAAAATATATTTGCAGTTAAAACAGCATTAAACTTTTTAAGTATAGGTTAAGATTAATTATTAATAATTAAGCGAATGTAGATTAATATATTACATCCAAGACACTCTAAATTTTTTTAATTCTATTAAAATAATCTACTGTGATTTTATGAAAATTTTTTCTTGATTAATTTCTATATAGAGATTATACTTAGTGTTTATACTTTCTCAATATAAAATTATTGTATACATTTTAAAATCAGTTTTTGAATGCTTGATAATTACATTCTCATTTGAATTGGATGTTAGTAGCACCATATTAGCTACATAAATTAATCAAAGTTAACTTTGATAATCAGATAAATTTCTGGAAATTAATAATATCATACTATTTACTCATTAGTTAGTATTAATATCAAGTAAAAATACAGGATAGTTAGAGATTGTTTATGATAAGATAAGCACTTTTGACTTGAGTTGACACTGACAACAAGAATCTGAACCTTAGCAAACAGGTGATTGTAACATGTTCGCCCGCAAAATCCTACTTGTTGAGGATGAAAAAAATCTCGCCTCAAATATTAGAAAAAGTTTACAAAAGTTAGGTTATTTAGTATCAGAAATAACTGAATATGGTGAAGAGGTAATAAAAAAGGTAGTAGAAACTCATCCACATTTAGTATTAATTGATATCTGTCTAGCTGGAGAAATAAATCATCTCCACGTAGCGGATATTATCCAGAATAACTTTCATGTGCCTGTAATATATCTAACAGAGTGTTTGGAATATCAAACATTACATAAAAATAAACTAAGTGAGCCTTTTAGTTACATAGCCAAACCATTTCTTGAAAGTGATTTACATTTTGTGATTGAAATGACACTGTACAAACATCAGACCAAAAAAATATTAGACCAAGAAAAACAGAGGTTGATGACAATTATTAATAGTATGGGTTGTGCTGTGATTGTTACCTATGCAAATGGTTGTATTGAAATGATGAATCCCATAGCAGAACTAATCACTGGTTGGAAGCAAAGTGAAGCGTTGGGGAAAGATTTAATAGAAGTCGTTAACTTAGTTAATAAAGATGTAGGAGAAAAAATTGAAAATTTGGCCACTTATGCAATCGAAGCAGGTAAAGTTTTCAATTTACCAGAAAACTGTACATTGATTACCAAAGATGGTAAAGAAATAGCGATTGGTGATAATGTTGCACCTATTCGCGATCGAGATGGCAATATTACTGGCGCAGTTTTAGTTTTTCAAGACATTACTAAACGTAAGCAGACAGAGGCGCAACTGATCCGCAATGCATTTTATGATGGGCTAACAGAATTACCGAATCGTGTTTTATTTTTAGATCGGCTCAAACAAACTATTGAACGTAGCAAACGCAGAAGCGACTATTATTTTGCAGTTTTATTTTTAGATTTAGATGGCTTCAAAGAGATTAACGATCGCTTTGGGCATGGAATAGGTGATGATTTTTTAGTAGCGATCGCTAGACGTTTAGAGTCATGCTTACGTAGTGGCGATACTGTAGCACGATTTGGTGGTGATGAGTTTACTGTTCTTTTGGAGGATATTAAAGACATTACCGATGCTACCAATGTTGCCAAACGCATTCAAGACTCCTTAAGATTGCCAGTTAACCTGAATGGATATCAATTATCTGCTACAGCTAGCATTGGTATTACTTGGAATTTTAGTAATTATGAGGAACCTGCAACTCTACTGCGGGATGCTGATATTGCGATGTACCAAGCTAAACGGCAGGGAAAAGCTACTTATGCCATATTTAGTTAAGCATGGAATATGATACTCTAGCGGCTACTAAGGTTATCATACACAACCGAGAAGCCTGATAATTCTGTCATGGAAAAAACCGAAAAACAGAAAATGCTCGCAGGCGAATTATACCTGGCCGAAGATCCAGAATTGGCTGCCGATATGAAGCGAGCTAGTCGTTTATTGCGAAGGTACAATTCTACAACCGAAGAACAGCAAGAGCAACGGCAGGAAATTTTACAAGAATTATTTGGAAAAATCGGTGACAAAGCATTAATAGTCCCACCCTTTCACTGTGACTATGGCAGTAATATTTTTGCTGGTGACAAATTCTATATGAACTATGGCTGTGTAATTTTAGACTGTAATACAGTTCACATTGGTGAAAATGTTTTGTGCGCTCCTTATGTGCAAATTTATACTGCTTATCATCCGACAGAGCCAGAAATTCGTCTTTCTGGTAGAGAATTAGCTGCCCCAATTAACATAGGTAATAATGTCTGGATTGGTGGCAATGCAATTATTTGTCCAGGCGTAACTATTGGTGATAACACAACCATTGGTGCTGGTAGTGTAGTTGTCAAAGATATACCTGAGAATGTTGTCGCTGCTGGCAATCCTTGCCGCGTCATTCGGTATTTATCCTAGAGTTTAAAATTTATAACCTCTAGCAATCCAATAGAGCCAGTCTGCGATCGCTTCTTGAGTTTCACTGTCAGCATCAATGGCTGCTATTTCAGATAATTTTGCAGAATATACATCTTCATCCTTACCATTAATATAAGCCACTTCTACATACATATCTTTTAAACACTCGTCATCTGGAGCCATTCCCAATACTTCCACTTGTTTCTCCTCAACAGCACCTGATTTGCGTCCCTTCTTCGACCATGTAGCCAAAAAGGGAAAATTCAGAGTCTCTTCAAGGTAGTAGTACCAACCCATAGCTCGGTCTTCTTTGTCTTCGGCATCTACAACGATCTCCGTTTTAATGCGATGCTCTCGGTTTTCGTCGGCTTCAACACTAGGCATAAGATAACACTTTGCGTATAATTCATTTTGATAATACTACCAAAATGTTTGTAAAATCATACTTAAATATATCTATGATGTCCGCTTAATTACTTATTCACCTCTCAGAACCCCACACGCCAGATGCTCCACTTGGCAGAAGACCGCACTGGCTCTTCTTAATCCGCTCTTTGCAAACTCTTAGGGCAAGGTGGGGTGAAATCAATATTTTTCGGGTTTTGGGGGAAAGGTTAAGGGTTTGAATTTACCTTTCCCCAGACCAAAAGAGAGATTGTTGGGTTTATGCGAAAAGTATGTATTGGGGGTGAAATGGGTGTGGGAATCATAACTAATTATCTGGAAATGATATAAACTCTACAAAAAACCGCTTGTCATTGACAAGCGGTTTTCTAGTTATTGTTCTTAAGGGGAACTTATTTGTTGCACTAAGATGCAAAATTTTTCAGAGATTAAACAAGTCTCAAATCAGGATAATTCGCTAAGACATCATCAGATGTGAGGGTATCATTTTCAGCTTGAGGAGTCCAAAGAACTTCAATTGCTAGAAGCTTGTCGCTAGGAATACTACCAATTTGCCGTAAAGCTTGACGCAAATCATCAGCACTATTAATAGCTGTGGGGATTTCAAACTTGCCTAGTGTCGCCGCCAGCAAGGTGACAACAATGTATTCGCCAGGGCCTTCAGTAAATAGGCGGGTGGGGTTGTCAAGTTCGCCAGCCGGAGGTAAAGCATCTTTGGCAAGGGCTGCTCTTAGCTGGTTGTTGACGTTAGAAAGAGTTTCTTCACTAAACTTGCTGCGTTCTGCCAGTGACAGCCGATTAAACTGACCTTCAGCTGAATTTAAACTGGCTTGTTGAGTGCCACCACCTGCATATACAAAGTATTCCGGATGGCGGAGTAAAGCTAGACTGGCTTCTTGGAGAATTTCTGCTCTACCTTCGGGGGTGTTAGTATCAGCAGTTTCAGCAATCTGGTTGAGTTCATTTTGCAATTCACGGGCTTGAGCTAACAAACCTACTTGCAAACGAGTTACAGAAACAGGAGAGTTACTGCTGTAATCTGCTTCTGCTGTTTCACCCCTAGAGACGCGGCGGAAAGTTTGCAGTAAGAAATTAGCGATCGCAAAGAAGATTAAGATGCTAAATAGACCACCAAATCCTCCGCCAATACCCCAGAAGGGAAGTAGGAAGGGAAAGCCAAAGCCACCACCAAAGCCACCACCA
Organism: Nostoc sp. DedSLP03; assembly: GCF_034530815.1. Taxonomy (NCBI): domain Bacteria; kingdom Bacillati; phylum Cyanobacteriota; class Cyanophyceae; order Nostocales; family Nostocaceae; genus Nostoc; species Nostoc sp. DedSLP03. The sequence continues at coordinate 10,916 of NZ_JAVRCK010000054.1, read as the reverse complement.
TAACCACCGGGATAGTATCCGCCTCCGCCAGGAGGTGCATAAGTGCGCGGTGTATAGGTGCGGCTAGAAGGCGCTCTAAAGGAGCCACCACCGATGCGACCTCCACTGCGGGCTGCTAATGCGCCGTCAGCGTGACTTAGAACCAAAGCTAACACCAAGCTTAGGGCTAAGAAGGTTTTTAACAACGGCTTGATGGTTTGTTGTAGTTTTTTACGCATAAGACAATCGCTTGAAAAACGAAATTATTATTTATGATTTCTCCCGATGGTGGGAGCAGTGTTGCAGGATGTTGCTAACGCTAGCCCGTAACAAGCAAGTTTGTAGCATTCAAGTAGTATTACCTTTTAGAGGCTACATATTCAATTTACCGCGTCTTATCTTGGGTAAGTAGCGATCGCAGGGGGGATTTCTCGACTGGGGAACCGTACCTGAAGACATGTTTATTTTCAATTTTATTATTCAATATTTAGCACGGGCAAAACGCCTAACTACCACCAACAGCACTCATTAATACATTCGGAGGCTGATAATTTACGTGTACGTAGAAAGCTAGGAAATGTCTGTAATCCTTATAATTTTTCATATTAGACATAATGTTGCGACTAAGTAACTATAAAAATTTTGGCATTTTGGCACAGGAGTTTAAGTATTTAGGATATTTTATTGAACGTAGCTAAATTTCGGAATTTTCGCAGCCGATGTTTACTGAGCATTTTCGCTACAAGTGTTAGCTTTTATTTTTTGTTCATTATGCACAGAAACTCTCAAAAAATGAGAAATTTGCAACAAAAATAAAATTAACACAATAAAAAAACAATCTTTCTGGCTAATCTTCTCAAATAGGCTGCAAATTTGTCTACCAAATTCGTTTTAAAAGAAATAAAATAATAATGATGGCTTTGAAAGTAATTCTAATTGTAAATATTAAAAACTATTTGAAATATATTCATCAACTTGATTATGGAACATATTTCTCAACTAACAGCCGAAATCAGAGACAAAGCTGCATACCCAGATATCCTAGTCATATCCCGGATCTTTCTGCCGAAAGAAGCTGTAATTGGGGAATATATCTACAATCGTTGTCTGCAAGATCCAGAACGAATAATTGTACTGGCAGCTAGTTGCTCAGGAGACCGAGTATTTGATAAGAGTCAACAGTTTCCTGTGTATCGCTGGTATTATCCTAAATATTGGCGTAGTGGCTATGTGGGAAACATCTTAAAACCTTTGGTCAATATCGTCTGCTCATTTGTCCTGGCAATTAAACTCTATTTTCGCTATCACTATCGTTATATAGAGTGGGGCCACGGCTATGATTTTCCTTCACTGTTGCTATTGAGCTATTTGTTACCTATTCGCTTTTTTATCTATCTGCACGGCAACGATCTTCTTTGCACTTTACACAATCCCGTGCTGCGATCGCTATTTAAATTAACACTTCATAGAGCCGAAGGCATTGTTTGTAACAGTTCTTATACAAGAGACTACCTCAGAACTGCTTTCCGATTAGATACTCTTACCCATGTCATTAACCCCGTAATCAGACCAGAAAAATTTGGTAATAATATAGCCAGTCCCAGTAGCCTTGATGATTTACGGGTTCGCGTGCGTCAGGCGTACAACATTCCCGAAACAGCAATAGTGATTCTCTCCATCGGCAGGCTAGTAAAACATAAAGGTTTCGACCGAGTAATTGATAATATCCCAATACTGCTAACTTTTGGGGTTGATGTCCACTATATACTCTGCGGACAAGGGCCAAGTGAGTCGGAACTGAAATCTCTGGCGCATCGTTTGCGAGTAGATAAGCGCGTCCACTTTGCTGGATATGTGCCAGAGCAAGAATTAGCAGGTTATTATGCAGCTTGCGACATATTTGCCATGCTGACTTTATCGGATACTAAACCTAATAATATGGAAGGTTTTGGTATGGCTTATTTAGAAGCAAGTTACTTCGGTAAGCCGATAATTGCTCCCCGTTTAGGTGGCGTTCTAGATACAGTTCAGCATGAAGAAAATGGGATACTGGTTAATCCCAATTCTGGTTATGAAGTTTTTCAAGCTTTCAATCGGTTGTGCAAAGACCAGCAACTACGCGAGCAGCTTGGTCGTAAAGGTAAAGAATTAGCCAAGCGGAGAACTCTCCATCGATCGCTTTATAAATAAGATGGGAAAAACGCAATTTTGTAAAATGATTTTATTAACTAAACCGGGTTGAATTATAAAATTCAAAAAATACCAAAAAGGGCAATTTACTAAAAGTCATATTTCTGCATAACCTTTAACTAATTGCCTCACAAAAGAGTAAGATTACAGTGTAAAATCTCGCTTGTGATGTGATAAATGTGCAATGAGAAATATCTGGTTTAACATAGAACAATTCTTTCGAGATTACGCAAAGCATCGAATGCAATCTTTCGTGTTTACAGTCATTGGATGTCTTGCTGTATTGAGCGTGATTACCTTTGGGGCAATGTATGTTGTGGCTCAACCTGCTTCAACTTCATCTGAACGTCCCGCTGTGAAAGCGCCAAATTTCGGGCGACATTTTCAAGAATTTGGGCGTGAAGGCTCAATCTTGATTTACGACTCAAAAAACAACCGCACCTACGAACACAATCCTCAACGTAATGCAACCGCGATCGCTCCAGCTTCAACATTCAAAATTTTTAACGCGCTGGTGGCATTAGAAACAGGTGTAGTTCCTGATGATGTGGCAGTTCTCACTTGGGATGGAATTCACCGAGAAATTGATGCCTGGAATCATGATACAAATTTGCGTCAAGCCTTTAAGGATTCAACTGTTTGGTTTTATCAAGTATTAGCGCGTAGGGCTGGATATGAACGGATGCAGCAATTTATTAACAAAGTAGGCTACGGGAACCGTCAGATTGGCACTGTTGCAGACATCGATCGTTTTTGGTTACAACCGCAGTTATTACAAATTACACCCAAAGAGCAAATTAAGTTTTTGCAACGGTTATATCAAGGCGATTTGCCTTTCTCACAACGGACAACAAATCTTGTCAAAGACATTATGGTACGCGAACAGACTCCAGATTACACACTGCGAGGAAAGACGGGATGGTTAACGAGTACTAAACCAAATGTTGGTTGGTTTGTGGGTTATTTAGAGCAAAACAAAAACGTCTACTTTTTCGCCACAACCCTTGATATGCAAAAATCGGAAGATGCACCCGCCCGCATCGAGATTACACAACGTAGCCTTAAGGATTTGGGCTTGCTGGCTCAAATCAACTAACCACCACCAACAATAGTTACCACTTCTAAGCGATCGCCTGGTTGCACTTTTGTTTGCGGCCAAAATTGTCGGTGTAAAATTTCGCCGTTATACTCCACAGCCACCAAGCGGGGGTTAAAACCCAACTGTTGGAGTAAGTCGGGTAAAGAAGTTGGAAATGAGCAGCTATGGGTTTCCCCATTTACCTGAATCGTAATCTCATTAGACATAAATGTAGGGAATGGGGAATGGGGAATGGGGAATGGGGTATTTGGTATTGGTTACTTACTTTGGACAAATGACAAATACTTCGACTTCGCTCAGTACAAGTGACAAATGACAAATGACAAATGACTCTTTAAATTTCTGGTTTAATGCGATTGAGTTGAGAGAGCAAATATTGCGTTACTAGGGTAGGCTGTTCGGCTTGCATGAGCGATCGCACTACCGCTACACGTTCGGCTCCAGCATCGATCGCATCATTGATATTATTGGCATCTATTCCCCCAATCGCAAACCAGGGAATTGAGCAATTTTTGGCTGCATAGCTGACATATTCTAGCCCTGTTGCTGCTTTACCTACTTTCGTGGGAGTTTCATAAACTGGCCCGACGCCAATATAATCTACACTTTCAGCAATTGCTGCTTGCATTTCTTCTTTATTTGTGGTAGACAGACCGATTAGACGTTGCGAACCCAGTAATTGCCGAGCAATGGAAATAGGCATATCTTGTTGTCCCAGATGCACCCCATCGGCATCGACGGCTAAAGCTACATCCACGCGATCGTTAACAATAAACAAAGCACCGTAGATGTGGCATAACCGCCGTAATTTTCTCGCTTGTTCTAGACGCAAAGAATCATCGGCGGTTTTATCGCGGTATTGTAATAGCGTTAATCCGCCTTTGAGTGCAGCTTCGACAGTGTTCAACAAATTTTCACTAGGGGAAGTCACAAGATACAAACGCGATCGCCACAACAATTGATGGCGCTGATGACCCATTAAACTACTTTCTAGGGTATAAACCTGATAGCGCATCTGCTTACAAGCTTTAGCCATAGTTGGTTGGTAAAGCTTGCTGTATTCTTCCAACACCCGTAATGCTTCTTCTATCCGGCAAAAGTTAGCTTGCAAAACCGATTTTATACTAGCTCGTTGTTCTTCTTGAGGATGGGTTAACTCAGTCCCAAGATCGCCTGGTGTATCTCGCGCCGCCCGTAATTCTGGGGTATGCCACTTGGCTACCTCTTGTCGCAGCCGTTTGCATTCAAGAGCCAACTGGGCATTATTCAAACCAAATCGACACCATTCTTCGATAATTCGCAAACCCTCACGAGCGCGGTCTAAATTGGCATCTAAAATGCGGTAAACAACTTGCTGTGTTTGCTCTTTTTGGCTGTATGGCTCGACCATTACAACAACCCCATTAGTGCTTTCATCGAAGTGTGAATTATCATAAGTCCTAGTAACCATAAGTTAAATAAGATTGCTTTTTTTTACTAATTTTTGCGGAATCTACGCAAAATAACGTAGTAGTGAGGGTTACGGTAAATTATCCCATGTTCCTATAGACAGTGATAAGGGTAGTTTGAGGCTACAGTTTCGCACTGAGCTTAGTCAAGTGTTTTACGATAGACAACGAGCTTACAAAAGACTGGCAAAAGGGAATACACCAGAAAATCTACATATAGATATATAGCAATCCGATTTGATTCCTGAATCACTCGTAGAAGTAAGGGACTGGGGACTGGGAATAAGGAATAAAGGTGTACTGAGTTTTGGTCAAAAATAAAATAAGAGTTTTATATTAGTGGAAACTATGTAGAGACTAGGGCGTGTTTTCAAACCTTTCTTAAAGACACCTGAGTCTTGGAGATCCCCCAACTCCCCCTAAAAAGGAGGGGGGCTTTTAGAGTTTCTTTTCCCCTCTTTTTAAGGCTACGGTGTACACACAAGTGTTGGTGTAGTGTATCTATCCCGCCTCGGAATAAATTCCGAGTCTTATAACGGTGTCTCTATCCCGCCTCGGAATAAATTCCGAGTCTTATAACGGTGTATCTATCCCGCCTCGGAATCAATTCCGAGTCTCATAACGGTGTATCTATCCCGCCTCGGAATCAATTCCGAGTCTCATAACCAAAGTCCTCTAAAAGAGGACTAAACAAGACATTTAGTTTAGTCCTCTTTTAGAGGACTTTAGCTATCAGCCCGGAACTAAAGTTCCGGGCGGGATATTTGCTCAGTCTGGGACTTTCACTTGAACAGAAATATTGGGTGGGTAAGATTTTTAGAGATGTATGTACACCGTAGCTTCTTAAGGACTTCCAAATAAAAAAATATCCAATTAATTCTTGTGGGGTGGGTAACATGATGTTACGTCTTTACAAGGATTTTGGATAACACATATTTAATTTCACTTTTATATCTATTAGATAAATGATATAGGCACAATTTATGAATTTTGCCCACAAATTATTTTGGGCAACGCACAATTAATTTCTGGAGATGTCTAATATCATTTATTACTATGTATTAAATATCGCCACTCGGTCAATATATGAGTAATATTATCGACATAATACTCTCTAGGGAGTATAAGAATTTATGATTACTTATAAGGAGTGGTGTTAAATATGATTCTTCCTCGTATGTTTACTGAGTACCGTAGAGTAGATGTTTTGTTTGCAAAACTAAAGTTTCTGAAATCAGCAAGGCTTTTATTTTTTAGCTTTTCAGTATTATCTTTTATTCTAGGGATGGGGGCGGCAAGTATAGCGTTTCTGGGTATCAGCCAGGATAGTGCGTTAGCGCAGCTCGCCGTTGGCAAAGCCTCTCGTAGAGAAGGTATCGCTCAGATTCCATCGACACCAAATTCAGCACCTCTGAATCAGAAAACACCTTCTCAAGCTAATGTGCTATTTGTCAATCCTGGTGTTGGAGATGACAAGGCAAGCAATGGCAGCGAATCCGCTCCTGTAAAAACTATTACCTATGCATTGCGATTAGCTAACGCCAATACTGTAATTATGCTCTCTACTGGCACTTATAGCGCCGAGACAGGAGAGGAATTTCCCTTAATATTGAAACCGGGTATTTCAATTCAAGGCAACCCCAGCAATCAAGGTAAGGAGATTATCATTCAGGGAGGCGGTGATTACCTAAGTCGGAGCTTTGGCGGTCAAAATGTCACAATTGTCGGGGCAAACCAAGCCTTGCTCACAGGGGTAACAGTGACGAACTCTAATCCTCGTGGTTACGGTTTATGGATTGAATCTAGCAATCCGGTAGTCGCAGAAAATACATTTACTGGCAATACTCAAGATGGAATTTCCGTCAGTGGTAATGCCGCACCTACCATTAGTAAGAATTACTTCGATCGCAATGGAGCCAATGGCATCACAATTGCTGGTAACTCTAGTCCGCAAGTGAAGGAAAATATCTTTCACCAAACAGGTTTTGGGATTAATATTGCTCAAAATGCTGCTCCTATAGTCATAGGTAATCAAATTCAAAACAATAGATCGGGAATTATCGTACAAGCAAATGCCCGCCCGATTTTGCGGAATAATTCTATTCAAGATAATAAAGAAGATGGTTTAGTTGCGATCGCTCAAGCAATGCCAGATTTGGGTAGTGCATCCGAACCTGGGGGTAATACATTTCAAAATAATGCCCGCCACGACATTAACGCCAGCGCTGCTAAACAAATGATTTCTGCTGCTGGTAACAACCTTGTAAGCGATCGCATCACTGGTAAGGTAGATATTAACGGTACAACAGCACTAGCAACCCAAAATTCTCAACCCGCTCCCAACAATGTGTTACGAGAAATACCACCAAGTGGGGAAATTACCTTCTCAGCTCCCGAAATCCCTGAAACTACTAATGGGCAAACCAGCAACAGTATTTCAGCAAATAATCCTGTTTCTGGGCAATTAAACAGTCAACTGCTGCCATTAATGCCAGCCAATAATGTACCGCCTTCCTTGCCTATATCCAAACAACCACCGACTTCTAGCGTCGCCGGATTTCCTACTCCTAGCAGCTTGTCAGGTAGACAAATACCAATTAACGCCCAGCCACCTGATACACCACAGTTAAATTACGTGCGGATCGATCCTAATACCATTGAGTTTACTGCCCCTGAGTCCCCATCCAATTCAGTTGCACAGCCACCAGTTTCAAGTATGAGGAATCAAACACAACAGCCATTACCAATACTAGAAACTGCTGCTCCTGGTGCTTCAGAACTTTTACCACTTCCCAATCCCAATATCCCCATTGTTAATACTCGCAATCTGCAAACAAGTTCTGCAAGTATTCCCTATGGTGGTAACTCTGCAACACAATTTGGTGTACGTTATCGCGTAGTAGTGCCACTTGCAACCGATCGGGATCGAGATTTAGTGCGATCGCTTGCTCCTGGTGCGTTTCTCACAGTTTGGGATGGTCAAAGAGTTATGCAAGCAGGAGTATTTAGCAGTGAATATAACGCTAAAGAAATGCTCAAAACACTCTCTAATAAAGGTTTAAGAGCCATTATGGAACCGTTGAATTAATTGAGCATAGGGCAAAAGGGGTGGAGGGGAAAGACTTAGATCCCCTCCGGTCTTTTAATTTCAGCCCTGATTTCGTCGTCTGTAATCTCATTCACGGGGTGTTCGGTATAAAGTTCTTGAATTAAAGCCGTCAAATCTGAACGTAAATCTATTTGAATCAAGGCTCTAGCAACTTTTGCTCGTTCGTCTGGCTGTAACTGTTGTACCGCCGTAATGAGTTGTTCCAAAGTAATTGGAATCGATACCATGTCAGTACCCATCATGATGGTTTCTTAAATTTTAGTGCGTTTGTGCGATCGCTATCAGTCTCAAGGAGAATTGACGGCTTGTATTTATTTGTTTGTTGCAGTCAGCCTAGCAAATATGAAGGTCAGATCCTTTTCATTGCTTTTTTTGATTGTCATTGGCCAATACGGTTCAGATAAGCCCAAAACCCTCATGTAGAGACGTGATTTATCGCGTCTTCAAAGACCAAGTACCTACACCAATAACCCTTAACTGAACCGTATTTCCTTATAGTCCTTTCGTAGAACTAGCATGACCTTCTTTACTCCTTGAATATTCGTAATTTATAAATACACCTAAAAATCTGAAATATTGTACAGTAAGTTTGTATTATATTTTCTGACTGCAAGCGTAAACATCACATTATGACGTAACGTTTCAAGATTATTTATGTCTTCATAACCCATTATTGGCATTGAGCCAAGATAACGGATAATGCTGCTCCAATTATCCTATAAAGATTTCGCCGATCCTCTAGAACTTTTTCATTCCTTTCGTTTGAAAGATCAAAACTGTATTTAGCTGATAAGTTATCTGAGATTATATGTAAGTATGAAAATTTGATATTCATTACAGAGGCAGCAAAAGCCATGTGCCCAATTTCAGGATCAACAAATTTAGTTTCAACAGGTTGTTGTTCATGCCATATAACTGTTTCCTGTAAAACTGAAGCAATTGTCGTGTGTAACCCTTTTTGTACAATTGGGTCATCTAGGCAATCAAATGCATTCTCCCAACTGATAAGTTCTCCTCCAGGCATATAGCTGCTTCCACCTGTTGCCAGGTAGCTATTTGGAGTATGCTTCATATCAAGAGAGCCTAACTTTCCTGAGTAAATAACAGTTTTAACACCACGCTCTGCTAGGAGCATAACAATACGTCCAGCAATTTCTCCCCAGTAAGTATGCTTACATCCTAGTAATAAAGTTTGGCAGGAACCAAACTTACATATCTTCCAAAGGAAATCACCATCTCCTTGCCATTTTTTATCCTCTGATAAAAAATCCAAACCCTCCACGTAACCTAAAATAACAACTTCCGTACATGGCAATTCTTGGAGGGAAGAATTTCTCAACACATTCCAGCACTCTTGTACTGTTGGCAGACTATACACTACATGAACGTCTCGACCAATATTCTTGAAATAGCATGCGATGACATTTGAAAAATGGAATACGTAATCCCATCCAGGAAAGCATCTTACCTCTGCAATTTCATCGTTTAAAACCACTGTTGGTCGCTTAAAATTGAATAATTTTCCAGATTTCTCTTGAGGTGATATACCTTGAGAGCGATCATATTTGCCAATTACTTTCACCTCGTGGACGTAGGGTAGTTTCAGAATAGGATGTATTTTCAGTTCCAAGTATGGTAAGAGCGAATCTCCCATGGTGTGTTCATAACATAGAACACTAAGTGGCAGGCAGTTCATGTCCAAACAGAAGGTATGTTGAGTAGTTCAGAAGACGAGATATATCTTTTTTATCATGAAATGTTACACCCCATATAAAGCTTTTCAGGTTATTTCGTTGCCTCCTCAAATATTGAGCTCTCGTGACAGATTACCTTGTGCTACCAATTCCTCAATTTCATCTATAACGTATTGAAATAATTCGCCTTCCTCAACACATACAACTGTAGGGACTCCAATTAGCCTTCGACGATGAGTATATAGGGCTACTACCGCTCTATTATCAAATCGAAAGACAGAGAACAAAGGAGCTTGTTTCATCAACCAGATTTGAATTTGTGCATTCGGATGTCTGCTTGATAGATTGCAGAAGAAATCAATAGCTTTGTTGATTCCTGCTTCTGCTACATCCTTTTTCTTATCTGTTCGGTGAGCGATCTCAGTAATTACATAAGGATTTTGAGGATCGGGCAATAAGACACGAAGCCTAGCATCTTTTTTGTCAAGAAAATTTTCTAGATGGCTAAAGTGTTGATTACGCCATGTAGATGAACCAGCAAATAGTAAATCTACCTTGACTGCCTTTTTGAATAGTTCATCCCAGTCAATATCTCGACTTTGAAATGATGGCGTGACTTGAACTATACCAGCTTTTATAAGTTCATGAGAAATTGATGCTTTTGATAACAGTTCCTCCGCAAACGCTCGTTTACCAAATAGATCCCATGCTACTGTAACAAGACCAGTACCAAATAATAATGATCCCATAGACTCAGTAAGATTCTTCCAGGTTGCTTTCCCAACCCAAAGAGCATCATTTGCAGCCCAAAGCATTAACAGGAAACCGCTAAAAAAGAGAATGAGGGAGACTAAAGCAGTCCGTAAGTTAACCCTTTCGATCAGGAGAGCAAGATTCTTTTTTTGCACTTCTACATCTCCACAAACTGTTATCCTATAGTGAACATTGACTCAGGTATATTCTCTCACCATACTTGGGGCATTGTTAGATAAGATACCATAGCCAACTATCACTGGCTGTAATCGTACCTGGGGTATGAGTAGCATTCACGCTTATTGCCGGGTTAAGGGGATTGACTACACCTTTGAGCCATTACGTGTAATGGGGGGCAAAAAGTATTATTTTCTCGTGGTTGTGAGCAGCGTCACTAACCTTGAGTATTTTCCCAACTTAGGATCATAAGTTGGAATTTGAGTTCTGACTGGATTAAATAGTTGAATTATATTTATGATACTTTTGTGCGCGATCGCCTTCGCCGTAAATCGGGTTAAGGCAAGAAAACTCATCATCTAATACCTCAAAACGACTTTGAAGTACCTCGAAACGACTTTGAAGTACCTCGAAACGACTTTGGAGTACCTCAAAACGACTTTGAAGTACCTCAAAACGACTTTGGA
>NZ_JAVRCK010000053.1:44187-58224 GCF_034530815.1 Nostoc sp. DedSLP03 | reverse complement strand
TGTACCTATCTATAAGTTTGACGTAGTTTGGCGCATCTTCATACAGAATTGGTATAAGAAAACGCAGTTTTCTTTCGCCCTTCCCGTAGGTGCGCTTTCGTTGGAGACTCACGTTAAATAACTATATACTCAGTAAATAATTAATTTGCAATACTTAATGTTTGAAAAACTAATTATTAGTTTTTCGTGATATTGTGATTTCCAGCACATCTTTTTTTGTATTTATTGTGTAGGCTCTATCTGGTAAGTAAAATTACTAGATAAATTTATGGTGATTAGAGCGCCAAGCAGCAGAATTCCTAATTCTGCTGTGGTATTAACCTGACTTACAGTTCGGTTATTTGATTTTTGAGCAATTAGTTAGGTAACTGAACGGCAAGTTACTAGAAAAGCTTTGCATGACGACATTGAGTGTCTAGCAAGAGGTGAATGCCTACCTTTTGTAGCAGTAGTAATCATAACTGGCGTAGCGCAAATCAGCCATACCGAGCCTAAGCTTTCTCCACGAGACGCTCCGCTAACGCACTATAAGCAAAGAAAAATATATGAGTACAACACGCAAAATTCGTTTAGGTGCATTCATTCAAGCCACCGGACACCATGTCTCTGCTTGGCGACACCCCGATTCACAAGCAGATGCGGGACTGAATTTTGAGCATTACAAAGAAATTACCCAAACCGCCGAACGCGGCTTATTCGATGCAGTTTTCTTGGCAGATAGTCCAGGAGTCTGGGGCGGCGCTCCAGAAACTCAGCATCGCAATGGTAAAATAGCCCATTTTGAGCCTGTCACCCTCTTCTCGGCCTTGTCCTCTGTAACTCAAAAAATCGGCTTCATTTCCACCGCTTCGACCACTTATGAAGAACCCTACACCCTGGCACGTAAGTTTGCCTCCCTAGACTACTTGAGTAAAGGCCGGGCCGGATGGAATGTAGTGACTACAGGCAATGAGAATGCTGCACGTAATTTCGGGCTTGAGCATCACCCAGAACACAGCCAGCGCTATGAACGCGCCGAAGAGTTTGTGGAAGTGGTGAAAGGTCTATGGGATAGTTGGGAAGACGATGCTTTCATCCATGACAAAGAGTCTGGTGTATATTTCGACCCGGATAAACTGCATACATTGAACCACAAGGGCAAATATTTCTCTGTAAAAGGCCCTTTAAACGTTGGTCGTCCACCCCAAGGTTATCCGGTGATTGTTCAGGCTGGAGCCTCCGAATCGGGACGGGACTTAGCTGCACGCACTGCCGAGGCGATTTTTACCGCCAATCAAACCCTAGCTGATGCCCAGGAATTTTATGCTGATATCAAAGGTAGGCTAGCACAACATGGGCGATCGCCAGACGATCTCAAAATCATGCCTGGTGCTTTCCCAATCATTGGCCGGACTGAATCAGAAGCTCAAGAGAAGTACGAATTCTTGCAATCGTTAATCCATCCCGATGTGGCCTGGGGGATTTTAAAGAACTATTACAAGGGTGTGGATTTGTCGAAATATTCTTTAGATGATGTAGCTCCTGAACTACCCAGCGACACTAACACTAATAAAAGTCGTCTTAAACTAGTTAGAGATTTGGCTACTCGTGGCACTCTCACGCTGCGTCAGTTGTATCTTTCTCTTGCTACTGCACGAGGTCATCGCACCATACTTGGTACTCCCGAAACCATTGCCGACCAACTAGAAGAATGGTTCAACAACGGTGCAGCCGATGGTTTTAATATCATGCCGCCAATCCTTCCCACAGGATTGGATGAATTCGTTAACTTAGTCGTTCCCGTCCTCCAAAAACGCGGACTGTTCCGTACTGAATACGAAGGCAGTACTTTGCGCGAAAACCTGGGATTGCGTCGTCCGGCTAATCGTTTTGCTGCTAAACAACTAGATGAAAGATTGGTGTTGGCGTAAATGATTTTTCATATCTGCACTGTGTTGATAGTGCTGTAGTGTAAATGAATTTTTCACGGATGCTTATGCCATACCTTTTAAATTGCACTTTCTGTAGATCGCCACCTACAGACAATTGTGGAGAGATGCGATTGTAGAAAGACGCGATAAATCGCCGTCTCTACAAGAAATGTATTTTTCAATAGCAGCATTGGATGCTGAAAAAACCTGTAATTTTTGTTGTAGGGAAGGAAAAAAACATGACTGAATATAGCCGATTGAAGACTTCACGCTCTGCTGCAATCAGAGCAACCCTTGATTATCCAGTAATCGACACCGACGTTCACACCAATGATTTCACGCCAGCTTTTGAGGATTACATCGCTAAGTACGGCGGTGTGAAACTTGTAGATGAGTTACGTAAGACGGAAGCCTCGCGCCTCAACTCTAAGAGCAACGGTAAAGACTGGTATCAACAAACTCCTGAAGAACGTCAATACAACCGCACAATCCGATCGCCTTGGTGGGCTAGAGTTACTAAAAACACATTGGATCTCGCTACTTACACCCTTCCCGGATTGCTCTATGAGCGTCAGGCGGAGCAGGGATCGGACTATTCGGTGCTGTTTCCCAACAATGTTTTAGCACCGGCTGGAGCGAGTGCAGAGAACCGTCAAGCGCTACAACGCGCGGTTAATCATTATCATGCTGATATTTACCGGAAATATAGCGATCGCCTAACGCCGGTAGCTGGCATTCCCTTAACCACTCCCCAAGAAGGCATTGAGGAGTTAGAGTTTGCAGTGAAAACACTTGGTTTAAAGGTGATTAATATCACTGGCGGGGTGAAACGGCCAATCAAAGCGATCGCTGATAAATATCCAGCCGATAAATACCCCGAAATCGCCAAGTGTGCTTCTTATATCGACTTTTACGGACTAGATAGTGAATACGACTACGATCCTTTCTGGGCAAAGGTCGTGGAACTTGGCGTACCCGTCACCACCCATTACGGCAGTCAGGGTTGGACTGGACGCTCCTCCATCAGTAACTACATGAACAACCATATCGGTCACTTCGCCGATGGTTCGGAAGCATTTGCGAAGGCGCTGTTCTTCGGTGGTGTTACCAAGCGTTTTCCGCAGTTGCGCGTAGCAATGCTCGAAGGTGGTGCAGATTGGGGTGCGCGTGTCTACATTCATTTGGTAGATCGGTTCTTGAAGCGCAACATCAAGGCACTGGAAAACTACAATCCAGCGTTGACAAATGCCGATGAGTTGTTTGAGATATTTGAGCGCTACGGTGCAGAAGTTACTCAAGGATATTCCCTTGATAAGGACGAATTAACCAAAACTGTACTGGGAGCTTCCTTCAGCCGTCATAGCCGTGCGCCAATTGGTAGCGAATTGGATGATTTTGCCGCCGCAGGTATTGAAACAATTGAAGACATCCGCGATCGCTGGGTGAACAGTTTCTTCTTTGGTTCCGAATCCGACGATCGCACCATCGCTACGGCATTCAACGACAAAGCCAATCCCTTGGGAGTCAAAATCAACGCCATCTATTCCTCCGATGTTGGTCACTGGGATGTACCAGACTTAACTTCCCCCTTGGCTGAAAGCTGGGATTTGGTTCAAGAAGGTGTCCTGACCGAAGCCGACTTCAAATCCTATGTATTCGCTAATCCCTACAAGTTTTACACCCAAGCTAACCCTGATTTCTTCAAGGGTACAGCGATCGAATCTAAAGTAGGTAACAGCGAATTTCAACAAGTGGACAAGAGTTTAGTAGTGGCGTAAAAGGTGAGATCGGGGAGTGGGGGCAGGGGGCAGGGGGGCAGGGGAGGCAGGGGAGAATTATTAAACAAGTTTCTTCCTTGTCTCCCCCCTCTTCCTTGTCTTTTACCAATGCCCCATGCCCAATCCCCAAATCAATTCTAGAATCATGAACATAATGCTTCTTCTCAATTCTAAACCGAACTTTTTCGGCAAAATTCAGTTGACTTATGTCAGATTCTCGCAAAGAAATCAGAATTTGTTTTATTGGTGAATCCTTTGTCAATGGCACAGGCGATCCAGAGTTTCTGGGTTGGACAGGTAGAGTGTGCCGCAATGCTGAGTCAAGAGGATACGCTATCACCCATTACAACTTGGGGGTGCGGGCAGAGACAAGTCGGTATCTCAAACAACGTTGGTACTCGGAAGTCTCCTATCGTCTCCCAAAAGAATCTGATGGTCGAGTGGTGTTTTCTTTTGGGGCAAACGATTCAGGATGGGTGGGTAAACAACAAGGAATCGAACTTTCAGAGTCGATCGCAAATGCTCGCAGTATCTTAAGCCAAGCAAAGCAACTCTATCCAATTTTGATGGTTAGTCCGCCACCCTGTGGTGACAATCAAATTCTTGCAAATCTCTCAGAGGAATTCGCATTGGTTTGTAATGAACTAGATGTTCCTTATCTCGATGTGTTTTCTCCTTTGCTGAAGTCCCCAATCTGGCTAGCAGAAGCAAAAGCTAATGACGGCGCTCACCCAAAAGCTGATGGTTATGCAGAATTTGCGGCGATCGTCCAAAACTGGGAAGGTTGGTTAAATTGGTTCACACTTTAAAAATACCAACATCGTTATCTTATTGGCTAATTATGGCTGAGTTGATATATCGCATAGGGTTTTAGTTTTGCGAAGCGGAACGCACATCGCATTTTATTTAAAAATTTCCACATTTTCTCAATTAA
Organism: Nostoc sp. DedSLP03; assembly: GCF_034530815.1. Taxonomy (NCBI): domain Bacteria; kingdom Bacillati; phylum Cyanobacteriota; class Cyanophyceae; order Nostocales; family Nostocaceae; genus Nostoc; species Nostoc sp. DedSLP03. The sequence continues at coordinate 53,602 of NZ_JAVRCK010000053.1, read as the reverse complement.
CAACATCTTTATGACTTTACCAACTACTAATCTCGGTAAAACTGGATTGACCGTTTCGCGTCTTTGTCTCGGCACTATGACCTTTGGTTTGCAAACCGACGAAGAAACTTCTAGGCAAATCCTTGACACCGCCGCCGATGGCGGAATCAACTTTTTAGATACAGCCGACGTTTATCCCCTTGGCGGTGGGCTTGCTACTGCGGGACGCACTGAAGAAATCGTTGGGCGCTGGCTCAAAGGCAAACGCGAACATTTTATTTTAGCTACCAAGTGCGTTGGTCGAGTTGGCCCTGCACCTTGGGATCAAGGGGCTTCGCGTAAACATATTTTGGATGCGATCGATGCTTCCCTGCGACGATTGGAAACTGATTATATCGACCTGTATCAGTTGCACTCCGATGATGCTTCAACTCCCCTTGATGAAACTCTGGAAGCGCTGGATGCAGTAGTTCGTGCTGGCAAGGCGCGCTACATTGGGGTTTCTAACTTCTTAGCTTACCGACTCGCCCGCGCCTTGGGTCGTGCTGAGACGCGCAATTTAACCAAGTTCGTCTCAATTCAGCCCCGCTACAATCTATTATTCCGCGAAATTGAGCGAGAACTATTGCCTCTTGCCCAAGAAGAAGGATTGGGTGTAATTTCTTACAATCCTTTGGCGGGTGGTCTACTTACTGGCAAACACAATTTTACTCAAGGCCCCACATCAGGTACGCGTTTTACGTTAGGTGCTGCCGCAGAACGTTATCAAGAACGCTACTGGCGCGATCGCGAATTTAATACTGTTGAAGATTTACGCACGGTAGCGGAACTCGCCGGATTTTCTCTCACCACCTTAGCAGTGGCTTGGGTTTTATCTAATCCAATTATCACTGCCCCGATTGTTGGCGCTAGCCGTCCAGAACAACTTGCTGACAACCTCAAGGCGGTAGAACTAAAACTTGACGACAATTTAAAACAAAAGTTAGACGACATAACCGCCGAATACCGAAGAGGAGATTCTCTTCGTTAGAAACTAGGGACGCAGCGAATAACAAATGACGAAAAAAGCTAGACAATCCAAATCCTTTCAACGTGCCCCTGATGCACCAGATTTGCCATCAACTCCATTTAAGTTCATTTGCTATTTCGTTAACCAGTTTCGCTGGTGGTATGTGTTAGCGGTGATCCTGGAGATCGTACACGCAACTTGTGGCATTATGTTGCCTTATGCTATTGGCGAGATCGTCCGGGGCGTGACGCGATCGACAAGCGACAGCAAGCCGATTTTTGATGCCATGAAGCAACCTCTGATGTTATTCATCGGCTTGAGTGTCGGTGAAGTGGTATTTGGGCGCTCGGCTGGACTCTTGCAAACGATTCTCCATCCCATCCACCGACAGCACATTGTGCGATCGCTATATGCCTATTTACAGCACCATTCACATCGCTATCTGAGCAGCAGTTTTTCTGGGGCATTGGCACATCGGATTAGCGAAACTTCTCTGGGTGTCACCCAGACGATGCAAATGATGATTACTGAATTTATGCCAGTAATTGTTGTGTATTCCGTCGCCACGACAATACTGTATCGTGCCTATCCTCCACTGGCTGCACTTGTGGGAATATGGGCAGTTCTTTTCATCAGTATTTCGTTCTGGCTGGCAACTCGCTGCCGATTTTACTCCCGGAAAGCCGCAGCCGCCAGGAGTGAGACGACTGGCATCATTGTAGATACAGTCACAAATCTCACTAGTAGCCGACTATTTGCTCGCTTCGGTTTTGAACGACGTTATTTAAATGAGCAATTAAGGCGCGAACTCAAACACGTTAGAGAGTCTAACTGGTACTCGGAGCGAATTCGCTGGTTTCAGTTCATCTCAGCAGCTATTCTAAAAATTAGCATTTTATATTACTCGCTCTCTCTCTGGAGTCAAGGAAAGATCGCTGCTGCTGACTTCGTTGTAGCAACCAGTTTATCACTGTTGATCATCAGTGAAGCCCGGAATTTGAGCCGCCGCTTTCTAGAATTTTTTGAACATGTTGGGAATGTCGCCAATGGTGTTTTAACTATTATTCAACCCCACGAATTGGTAGATCGCGATCGCGCGATCGCCCACTCAATTACTCAAGGTAAGATTGAGTTTCGGCGGGTGAATTTCAACTACACAGAAGAGAAGAAAGTTTTCAACAACCTTTGTGTCACCATCCAAGCGGGACAGCGTGTCGGATTGGTGGGCTTGTCCGGCTCTGGAAAATCCACCTTTGTCAATCTGATTCTGCGTTTGTTCGACCCAGAATCTGGACAGATTATCATTGATGGGGTCGATATTCGAGATATGACTCAGGATGCACTACACGCTCAAATCAGCTTGATTCCCCAAGATCCGTCTCTGTTCCATCGCACGCTGCTAGAAAATATTCGTTACGGACGCTTAGATGCAACCGATGAGGAAGTGATGGAAGCTTCGCGAAAGGCTCATGCTCACGATTTCATCGTCCAAAGTAAGGATGGTTACAATTCTCTGGTAGGCGAACGTGGCGTTAAGTTGTCTGGGGGGCAAAGACAGCGGATTGTAATCGCACGGGTAATTCTCAAAGACGCGCCGATTCTGATTTTAGATGAAGCCACCTCTAGCCTCGATTCAATTACCGAAAAAGCGATCCAGGATACCCTCGACTTAGCAATGAATGGGAAAACGGTGATTGTGGTAGCTCATCGACTATCTACCATCGTCCATCTAGACCGGATTTTGGTGTTCGACAAAGGTCGCATTATCGAAGATGGTTCCCACGCCAAACTGCTGGCACTCGGCGGCGCTTACTATAGATTATGGAAAATGCAAGCAGGTGGATTTCTACCGGAAAATCTCGACGAGGAACGCATACGCGAGGTTCGCACTGATGCGGATAACGTCGAAAAGGGAATGATTGCTTGACAGGTTGAAGCTGGACTTGCTGACACCATACTCATTGTAACTTTTAAGGATAACTGGAGAAGGATCGCTCTCCCAAACCAATCAAGCAAACGCGATTCCTGCGGACAGCTTCGCTAACGCCCTTCCCCACAAAACCCAAATGCGTAGACGCAACGCGGCTTGTCGTTAAACATCGCACATCGCCCAGATCCTTTTACTCCGGTAAACTCTCTAAAATCTCCCGTGCTACCTTAGACCAATATTCATCCTGATACTCAACATATATCTGCAACGCTGTCTGCAAATTAGCCCTAGCCTCTGCATAGTTTTCCTCTGCTTGTGCAAGCGTTCCTAAACAATAAAGCGTGAGAGCTTGCGAATAGCGATCGCCAAATTCGATATATATTTCCAGGGCTTGTTGATAATAATCCCGTGCCTGGTCGTATTGGCGCAACTCTTGGGCAACCGTTCCCAAGTTGTGATAAGTCGTAGCACAACTATAGCGATCGCCAAATTCGATATATATTTCCAGGGTTTGTTGATAATAATCCCGTGCCTGGTCGTATTGGCGCAACTTTTGGGCAACCATTCCCAACTGGTGGTAAGTCGTAGCACAACTATAGCGATCGCCAAATTCGATAAATATTTCTAGGGCTTGTTGATAATAATCCCGTGCCTGGTCGTATTGGCGCAACTCTTGGGCAACATATCCCAAGTTGTGGTAAGTCGTAGCACAACTATAGCGATCGCCAAATTCGATAAATATTTCCAGGGCTTGTTGATAATAATCTCGTGCCTGGTCGTATTCTCGCAACTTTTGGGCAACCCTCCCTAACTGGTGGTAAGTCCCAGCACAAGAGTAGCGATCGCCAAATTCGATTGTGATTTCCAGGGCTTGTTGACAATAATTCCGTGCCTGGTCGTATTGGCGCAACTCTTGGGCAACCGTTCCCAAGTTGTGGTAAGTCCTAGCACAACTATAGCGATCGTCAAATTCGATTTTGATTTCTAGGGCTTGTTGATAATAATCCCGTGCCTGGTCGTATTGGCGCAACTCTTGGGCAACCCATCCCAAGTTGTGGTAAGTCCTAGCACAACTATAGCGATCGCCAAATTCGATAAATATTTCCAGGGCTTGTTGATCATAATCCTGTGCCTGGTCGTATTCTCGCAACTTTTGGGCAACCATTCCCAACTGGTGGTAAATCCTAGCACTCGAATTGCGATCGCCAAATTCGATAAATATTTCCAGGGCTTGTTGATAATAATCCCGTGCCTGGTGGAACTGTCGCATATCCAGAGAGACATTACCTAAATCAAACAAGGAATTGGCGACAGCACGACGATTTTTCTGCTTTTTGGCAATATCTAAAGCTTGTTGATGATAGCTGTTTGCACTTTCAAACTGTCGTTGCTGCTGATAGCTTTTACCTAACTGATTGATAACTTCGATTTCTAAAGAATAATCAGGAAATTGATTGGCAATTTTACCAGCTTTCTCTAAATATTCTCTAGCTTTGATTGGTTTGTGCTGGCTTAAATATGCTTTGCCCAATTCATTTAAAATATTACAGCAATTGCGAAGATGTTCTGGGCCGGGTATTTCTCCAGTTGGGTGATATTCCATCAACAGCCCATGTAATAAATCGATACGTTCTTGTTGTTCTGGTGTTGGTAAGCGTTCTATATCTGTGTCTGCATTCAGAGTATTGGCAATTGCCCTATCTCTAGTCAATTCTGTAGTTTTAAAGCGAAATAAACCTGACTTCCAAGCCCAAAAATCAGGTGCAAATTTTGCTAACCGCGAAATTGCATAATCTGGCAAGATAAATAAAAGCGGATGAGGTACGGTTTTTCGATAAGAATCGCGGACGAAGTTTAAATCCTGTAAAACTGGTGGATAATCTCCAAAAACACCAATCGATTTTTCTAAATTCCGAATTAATAAAACAAGTTTTTTATTTGTTTCTTTAGTAATTTTGGCTAATTGCTGTACCAATTCATCCCGCAGAAATCGCAAATTACTATCAGGAAAATCTAAAACCACAAATTGGATTTCTTGACATTGAGGATTCTGTTGCAATCCAGCAATTAATAAATCTATATCTGGTGTAAAGTTAATTTCAATAAAACCTAACGTAAATTTTTCTGCAAAATCGACAAATGTCACCAATTCAGCAAATTCATCTTGATTATAGGCAATAAATTTACCTATTTCGGCTTGAAGTTCACTGTTTTTGTACTGATTTAAGAGCTTGTTGGAAGAACTCATTTCGCTTCACCACCGGATTTGGATAATTCCACCGTTTATCACCGTTATATTCCAACACGGAAGTATTAAATAACATTAATTGCCCAATTTCATCTTTACTGACGTTTTTAGTTAAGCAAACCTGAGCTAAATGAGCGTAATGTTCTTCAGGAATAAACCGTTCAAAACTAAATTGTTGCTGTTTAACTGCATACTCTATATCTTCGGACATAATTTTTGCATGTTTTTTGGTACTCGCTGTTTGACATGCAGAGCGCATCATTTGCATTAACTGACGCACATGACCACCACTTGCTTGTGCTAGTTCTAATAATTGATTACGGCTCTCAAAAATTGCATCAATATCAACCCGCTTTTCAATTACACTTGCCATCGCATCTAAGCCCGTCTGATTATAATCTAGATCGCATTTATGCCGCTCAAATTCATAGATATTAATCATCGGCACAATATGAGGATTACCATCAAATTGATTTAGAGGATTTTTCGGCGAACAAAGAATTGAAATCGGTACTGTATAAATAATTGTACAATTTAATTCTTGCATTTGAGCCGCATAATCAAAGAACAAATGTTCTGCTACGGCAGGAGGAACCCGATCCAAATTATCGAAGATAATTAATAAACCTTTACATTGAGGAAATTTTTGCCGCAATTTTGCGTAAGCGTCGCTTAATAACAGATTAGTATCAGATTTGAGGCGAGATAAATCTTTTTCTAGAGTTTGCCGAATAGTTGTCTTTTGCTTGTCCGAGCCTTTTATTTGTGCTAGCAATTTAACCATTAGTTTGGCAAGAAATGGCGCAGTAGGGCTGAGAGTTGCTTCTGCCTCGACGTTGACTGATTTTTCGACACTTTGCTCGTTTTCTTGAGTAATGTCTTTAAACCATGACTCAAAACTTTTTAATAAATCTTGATTAAAAGTTAATCCTAATTTTCGTAATTCAAATTCAACTTGTTTAATTACAATCAAATATAAATCTGTATACCGGGTATCATTAATATCTGTCTCTTCATTCGCTTCCAAATAAATAACCCGATAATTGTTTTCCCAAAGACTCTGAATTTTTTTTAACTCTGTACTTTTTCCACAACCGCGATGTCCGGTAAATAAAATTGTTGTAAAATCACCTGCTTCTTGAAAATCCAAAATTGTACTGACATTATCAATAGCCGAAGTTTTCCGCACCAGCGACAGATCGACATAATACCGTTCCATTTCTGCTGGTTCAAGCGGCTCAACATTACAAGCCAAAAAAGCCGCTTTAAGAGTATTTGCACGCTGAAAACTTGAGTGAGGCATTCTTTTGAGCAGATAACAATCACCAACTTTTAAATTTTAAGCGATCGCCCATCAAATTTAGCAAATACAGCTATAGGACTCATAAAACTCCGCGCGGAAGTTCGGAAATTAGTTATGATTCCTACAATCATTGCACCCCAAAGAGCCAAAGCTATGCTTTGTCTCCCCTTTTCTTGGTATCAACACTCGTAACTCGCTTAACCTTGAACACTAGTTGCCAAAATTGAAGCGTTTGCAATAATTGCTCTTTCATGTATAAGAAAGGTTTAAGTATTTCCAAGAAAGGTATAAGCAGTTGCTGCAAAGACTTCATACTTTGCAACAATTACTTGTTTATGTATAAGAAAGGTTTAAGTATTTCCAAGAAAGGTATAAGCAATTGCTGCAAAGGTTTCATGCTTTGCAACAATTACTTGTTCATGTATAAGAAAGGTTTAAATCATTGCAACAATTGTTGTAATGAACTTATGAGTTGCTTTATAGTGCGTCACTTCGGCTACGCTCAGGACAGGTTCAGTGAGCGTCGTAGATATCGCAAACCGTCTCCATGAGGATAGCTTGGCGCAGACAGCATCAATTCTCGCTAATTACTGCTGTAAGTCAACCTGGTACAAAAACAGAAAGAGGTATATCCCAGTTTTATTTTATACTGAGAGAATAACTGTCATGGCGATCGCGCAGCGTGTCCCAGACAAGCAATTGCATGGACTAGTTCTTAGTTGGAGATTTTGCGATTGCTTCGCTTCACTCGCAATGACATACAAAAAAGTGAGATGCTCCCAACAGAAAACAGGAAGTGCGATCGCAATTAGCTGAGAAAGATTGAATTTACGTTAACAGTGTTGTTGTTTTTTGAACAGTGACAACAGCAAACACACCAGTCCCATTACTAACAATGGCACTGAAGAAGTAGGTTCTGGGACAGGCTGAGGGTTTTGCACAGGCTGATAATTGGTAAAATTTCCTTGAATTGGGCTGAGTGATGCCAAAAGTTGCTCAATATCGCTAGATATATTAGTGTCATTACCAACACTTTTAGAAGAGATGAGGCGGTTAAAAGTTTGGCTACTCGATTTATCAAAATCTCCTGTGAACCCAATAAAATTTTGACCTATTTTACCTATAAGAGAGTCAATCAGATTGTTAACATCAGTTTTTATCCCAAGTGGGGATAACTTTAAACTGCTGAGATTATTGACGTTTCCAATCGTTGTATTGTCAGTCTTTGTTAACCAATTGCCATTACCAATAATTTCATTTCCATTGGTAAAAACCCAGTTACCATTACCAATAATTGTATTATCTTTACCGAAGTCCCAATTACCGTTTCCAATGGTTGCGTTGTCACTGCCAAAGTGCCAATTACCATTACCTAATGTTGAATTATTACTTCCATCGTCCCAATACCAGTTGCCGTTACCAAGGGTTGTGTTACTCTTTCCAAATAGCCAGTTGCCATTACCGATGGTTGTGTTGTCATTATTAAAGTTCCAGTTACCATTGCCAATGGTTGCGCTGTTACTGCCATTATCCGAGTTAAAATTACCAATAGTTGCGTTATTACTACCAGAGTCCTTATTACCATTCCCAACCGGTGCGTTGCTCTGATTAAAAGTTTGGCTACCTGAATTAGATGTATTCTCAGTGTTACTAAAGGGTATATTGTTACCAAGGACTTCTTTCAACGGATCGAAAGGTGATTGTTGAAGCAGACTTCCCGCACTTGCGATCGCATTACCACCACCTGTAAATGGGTTACTACCGCCTGCAAAGGGATTACCACCACCTGGAATCGCATTACCACCACCTGCAAATGGGTTACTACCGCCTGCAAATGGATTACCACCGCCTGCAAATGGGTTACTACCGCCTGCAAATGGGTTAGTAGCGCCACTTGGAATCGCATTACCGCCTGCAAATGGGTTAGTAGCGCCACTTGGAATCGGATAACCACTGTTTGCAAAAGGATTACTACCTCCTGCCAATGTGTTGTCAATACCTTTGAAAAAGTTATCACCTAAAATTGACTTTAATCGATTGAAGATTAATTGCTGAAGCCCACTGCCAGCATCGCCTGCAAACGGGTTAATACCGCCACCTGGAATGGGATTGTTACCGTTACCTAATAACAGATTGCTACCCGTCAACGGGCTACCTTCAGGAGACAAACTGCCATTGGTAGCAAAGGAACCAACGCTGTTAGGGACACCTGCACTTAAAGGATTAACTCCACCATTAAGGGGATTGACAGCAGACTCTTCCATTGGCACTAATTTTCCTATTTTTAGTTAAAAAGTTATGGGGACTTCAGTACTTCTTAAAAAAATTATGAATTTGCTAAACCCAAAATATCTCTAAAATAAAGGCTTTAATCATTTTCCTGTCAAACTAACAGAAAATATTGCTTAAATCCTTAGCTGTAAAGAGTTCCAGGACGTAAAATAGCAAACTAGTACAATAAGGCAGAAGGCACATCACCGATAATACACGCTTTTGAGCTTTATCGAATGAGTAAGAATTCAGCACCCAGGAGTCAGAAGTCAGAATTTATAAAGAGTTTAGTATAACTAAGAGATTCATTTACCAAATCTGACTCTGATTCTTTAACTATTCTGACTTCTGAATTCTGACTCCTGAATTCTGACTCGAATGATATGTTTATTTACGCAAAACTGTACTAGCATACTATGTACTGAAGAACTCATTATTATTCCCTCTATTTATCTGCTCATTTTCGCAAGGATTCTATTAAGCGAACGAGATTCATTGACCACCAAATGATGGGATTCCTCCTCCACTAGCACCACCAAATGATGGGATTCCTTCTCCACTAGCACCACCAAATGATGGGATTCCTCCTCCACTAGCACCACCAAATGATGGGATTCCTCCTCCACTAGCACCACCAAATGATGGGATTCCTCCTCCACTAGCACCACCAAATGA
>NZ_JAVRCK010000053.1:0-44087 GCF_034530815.1 Nostoc sp. DedSLP03 | reverse complement strand
CACTAGCACCACCAAATGATGGGATTCCTCCTCCACTAGCACCACCAAATGATGGAATTCCTCCACTACCACCAAATGATGGGGTTTTTCCATCGCCCAGTTCCTTGTCAAGCTTTGAGGCAACTAGCTTGTCAATAGTAACCCTCAAATCGAACCCGTTCGGTATTTCACTTGTGCTAATACCATAAGTCTGGCTACCAGTACCAGTCAAAGGGTCGCTGCCACTACCTTGGTTACTACCACCTGTGGATGGGTTCCCGCCACCTGCGGATGAGTTACTACTGCCACCAGCACCAGTCAAAGGGTCGCTGCCACTACTTTGGTTGCCACCACCTGTAGATGGGCTACCACCGCCTGTGGATGGGCTACCAGCGACTTTAGATGGGTTGACACCGCCTGCAAAGATATTCCAGAAGTTGTCACCTGCGAAAGGATTACCACCATAGGCTAAATCAGGCTGACTGCCACCGCTACCATCACTACCACCAAATGGGCTACTGCCATCTTCTCCCTTACCAACACCACTGAATAGATTTTTGACCCCTTCCTTACCGACAACTTCTTCCAAGCGACCGAAGGGTGATTGTTCAATCGGATTGTTCCCACTAGTAGAGGAGTTACTGCTACCACTATTACTTGAATTGTCTGCCATTAGAATTAATCCTCGCTATTGTTTTGATAACAATTTTGCTAGCATCAGAACATAAAATAGACAAAATTAAGTCTATTTCATGGTTATTTTGTTGTTTTAATTGTTAGCAAAACTATTTAGTAGCTATTAAATAACTGGGTTATCTTTATTAAGTTGAGATAATCAATTTTTAATTAATGCTACCTATTGACACTTCCAATCTATATGATTGAACTTGGAAGCACAATGAAAAATATTTTGATAAAAATATCAAAATTGTAGATATTTTTAGACAATTTTTAAAAAAACCTGAGATATTTGTAAGTAGGTGTGGATAAACAGACTTAAACTAAAATAAAATCTTTGCGATCGCTTCTCTACGAGACGCTTCGCGAACGTTTTACTCGCAATAACGTAGTTATGAATTTTCCCACCTACTTACCTATAACAAAAATTAAACTTGGTTAAACATTATCTAGCAATGAACAATCTTTTGATAAATTTACCAAATTTTTAGATATTTAATTAATTTGCGTTTAACCGAGCTTCTATTACTTTTAGTCGATGTAATACCCAATTGATCGGGGGATTGAGTGTGGTATAAAACGTTTTCTTACCGTCCAAAAAATTTTGAAAACATCCTCTTAGCACCACTACAAAGTGTAGCGAAAAAAAGTTCAGTACAGGAATTATTTCAGATAAATCAGCAAATTCAATCCCGGAATTGTGCGGGAAAGTGTCCACAAAACTAGCGTGATGTAAATTACACCCAAACTCCATTGATACCAAGCAAGTGCAGAGATGATGCCTGGTAAGTGTTCGTCTCGCAGGCGAATGTCGTTAAATCCTAATTTAACTAGATTGTTGAGACTAAAATCATAATAGTTGAGCCAGTTCCAACGGCGATCGCCCAATAGAGGCATATATCGTTCCCGAAATGTCTCATTCCTTGGTATCACTGGCAAACGTCCAATCAATAATCGTAACTGGCGAAATGTGCCGTCTTCTGTGAAGTAAGAAACGTCCATTAAGTCATGATAACGACCTTGTTGGTAAAGTCGGATCGATAAAGCCATTGGGACGGGAACAAGAATAATGAAAAGACATCCCAACGTCAGCCAAGGTTGTTCGGCATTGCGAAAGATTGCTAGTAAGCTGAAGAATTCTAAAACGCTAAAACTGACTAATATCGAAATGGTTTCGTAAGATGTGGGAATAATTGGTACCGGATGCAGCCGACGATAGCGATCCACTAGCCAAAATAGTAGCCCGAAATAAGCGATCGCAACTCCTCCCACGCCAAAAACTAACCAAAAATTTGTCCCATAACCACTTAACAATAACAATACACTCAATGCCAACCAACTCCAAGCTTGCAGCAACCACCCACATATAGAAAGGTTTTCGCCAACAATTAAGCGATCGCTTAGTTGGGTATATTTTTCTAAATCGATGTCTGCAATGGTGAGTAACTCACTACTGTTACGAAAGGATTTTACCAGACGACGCTGGGCGATCGCTTGGGCTTGAGTTGCAGAAAAACCTAAATTGATTAAACTTGCAACAGTTGCACTATTAATATTTGTAGCCGTCAACCGATGCCCAAACTCGATTAATCGCAATCGTTGTTTTGTGTATTCCAGTTCATTAGCATCGCCTACTTGCTGTTGCTGACGGAAATTTTGCCCCAAATTCCGCAAGACGTTTTGATTACCTTGGAATGTTGGGATGCAGAACATCTGACCAATCTGACCGGGATTACCTAAAATTTTCGCTTGATTAGAGTTAAAAGTTAAACCAGGTACGCTTAAACAAGCCTCTTTAGCAAACCTGGCATCACTAAAATCTGCAAGGTTAAGAATATTTGCCCCTTGCAGATTTACCAATTGGTTAAACTCCACTTCTCGGAAGCTTACACCTTGCTCAAAAGTTGCTTCTGTTAAAAGAAGAAACTGATTAAAACCTGCTTTAGTAAACTGGGCTTGATTGGCAAAATCCACTTCCGAAAAATCAGCATTTCCTTGCCATTGGACACTACTGAATTTAGCCAACTGTTTAAACGTTGCTTGGTTAAAGTTGGCAGTTGTCTCAAAGATACTACCTTGAAAATCAGCCAATTCCCGAAATTTAATTTTTTTAAAGTTAGCTTTTTCAAAAAATATACTGCCCTGAAAATTGCTTGGTTGCTGGAAGTTAGCACTGGTAAAACTAACAGGACGAGCAAATCTAGTTTGAGTCCAGTTAGTGGGTTGGAGAAAAGTTGCACCTTGGGCATCAACAGACTGAAGAAAAAAAGTATTGGAGAACTTCACTTCGCCGTTGAAGCGAGTTTGCACCAGTGTTAAGACACCACGAAAGACCGCGATTTCACTGGCTGGAGTTGACTCTGTTCCCAGAAGCGATCGACAATCTTTAGAGTTGGGTAAAGCGATGGCGAGTGACTCTAAACAAACGAAGCGCAAACGTTCTAGTTTTTCTTGTTCGTTAGCGGTAAAAATCGGTGCAATAGCTTTTGCATACAATGGTGTTCTTAAACCCAAATCACTGCCGACAAAATCCCCCAGAATCAAAGCATAGCTGAGGTCTAAACCTAAAGGTCTTGTACCAAGTTCTTTTCGTAATAGTTGGTAAAAAGCATCACGAAAGCTGGCGTTTTCTGGGCGTAAATCGATCGCCATTTTTTGCAAATCTACGGTTAAATTTCCTTCGCGGAGTGTCGGTGTGTGTAGTCGTTCTTGCAATAATTCTAGGGTTAAGGGTGTGCGTTCTGGTTGTGTTTGTGCTGCCGAAGCTGGTAGGGGGAGGAGGAGTAAAACGCAAAGGAACGCTAAGGGAAGCGCAGAGGTACGCAGAGAAATTCCTCTGTGTACCTTTGTGTTTAACCTCTGCGTGCCTTTGCGTTTAAAAGATAAATTATGCAAATTGTTCGATTATTCGTCACTAATCAGCAGAACAATTTTACCTGCCACAGACCCGTTTTCAATTAATTGGTGGGCTTTAGCTGCTTCTTTTAAGGGAAATTTGTGACTCACATGGATTTTTAATTTGCCTTCATCGATCCAGGTGGCAGATTGTTCGAGAATTTCTGCATGATGGTGGAGACTATCTTGTAATCCTAGCAAGGCTGGTGCCAACATGAATTCTAAACCAATGCGGAGGTTGCGAGTTCTAGCAGTTTTCCAAACAGTATTGGCATTTGGTTCGAGAATCGTCACAATATCGCCATAGACTCGCACTGCGGGGAAGGTTTTGTGAAAGGTTTCGCCGCCTACGGTATCAAAAGCCAAGTCTACGCCTTCGCCACCAGTCCAATCTAATACCGCTTGCACAAAGTCTGTTTGTTTGTAAAAAATTACATTATCCGCACCGAGTTCTTTGACAAAATTAGCTTTTTCCTCAGAACCCACGGTGGTGGAAACAGTAGCACCTTTGAGTTTCGCCAATTGAATTGCTACATGGCCGACACCACCAGCACCCGCATGAATCAAAACCCGTTCCCCAGGTTCTAATCGTCCCCGTTCGTATAAAGCTTCCCAGGCGGTGATTAATACTAAAGGCGCTGCTGCGGCTTCGGCAAAGGAGATAGAGGCGGGTTTACGTGCTACAAACCGCTCATCCACAACGGTATATTCAGCGTAATTTCCTTGGTGTGCGCCCAAGCCACCATAGCAAAAATATACTTCATCACCTGCGCGAAAACGCTGAACGCCAGCACCTACTGCTTCCACGATCCCTGCACCATCACATCCTAAAATAGTCGGCGTGCGATCGGGGTAGAAACTGCCTCGACTCCGAAGTTTAGTGTCAATGGGGTTAATGCCAGCCGCCACCAAACGTACTAAAAGTTCAGTATTCCCGACAGGAACAGCAGGGTTTGGCACATCCTGCACTTGTAGAACTTCGGGATTGCCAGCTGCTGTCATCAAGACTGCTTTCACAACTCTTTCCTCCTGGCTTTAGATGCACATTCTTATGCAACTTTACCGCAAGAGGGTAGATCCAGAGATATTTATCAGCCAAAACTGCAATGTCTCCCACGTTTTTAAATATGTGTTCCCTTCTACCTTCTACCTTGAAAGTGCTGAGTGGCGAGTAAAAATACTAGTCCTGAGTAATTTTTTCATTCAAGGCTTTTGAAACTTAACTTGTTTCATCGGGACTACCTCCTGCGCCCTGCCCCCTGCCTTCTGAATTACAAAAGATGATTGTTTTTGTCCAACTTCCTTCGCTGCTAGTAATACACTTAGGGTATTAATTACATAAGTGCTTTCCTCAGCAGCACTATTAATTTCTTCTCCTAAAAAGCTCTGTGCTAGTTTGAATTCCTGGATCAGAGTTTCGCGATCGCTTTGAATAATTAATTGTGCTAATCGATGATAAGTAGATGCTATTCTACTTATGGCTGCACGTCGCTCTGGTGTAGCTAGCATAATGTCTACTACCATAGATGCAGACTGGGTGAATATGCGACTAGCCATATCAATTTCCAGACGGTAAACTGGGCTAGAAAAGTCTAAGCTACGACGAAGAAACAAAGCAAATAAAACTCCTCTCTAAAAAATACCTCTAAAACTTTGTTTGATTACCCAAGATTGAATTAGAAAGTTAAGGAGAGATTAAAATATGGCACTCATTCGTTGGGAACCATTCCGTGAAATGGAGATTCTGCGTCGTCAAATGGATCAACTATTCTCTGATCTGACAGCAGCCGAGCGCGATAACTCCGAGATTTCTGCATCACCAAGAACAGCGTGGGTTCCTGCGGTTGAATTACATGATAATGGTTCAGAGTTGCTATTAAGAGTTGAAATTCCAGGCGTGGAAGCTAAAGACTTGGATATTCAAGTTACTCAAGATGCAATTTCGATAGCTGGCGAGCATCGTTACGAAAAACATTCCCAATCTAACGCTAAAGTTCATTCGGAATTCCGGTATGGCAAGTTCGCTAGAGTAATTCCTCTGCCAACCAAAGTTCAGAATCAACAAGTTAAGGCAGACTTGAAAGATGGGATTTTAATTTTGAATTTACCCAAACTGGAGCAAGAACAAAACAAAGTCTTTAAAGTGAATTTAGGTCAATCTCAAAGTCCTACAGCTTCTATAGAAGCTGGCAATGGCAACAACTAACCCAACATAACATCACAGCAAAGTCTTCCAACTGCTTGAGAAGATATTCTATTTTCTCATTCAATGATTTCTATATCTCTGGAATAGGTAAATTTTGATAAAAACCCCAGCTAAACTTATCGGCTGGAGTTTTTATTGTTTTTTTACTTAGCACTGTTTTGGTAATACCAATTCTGTATCAAGATGCACATGAAAGACCCTCTGGTTAATTCTCTGATGCTTTGGGAGACGGCGTGGCCGAGGGTAAAGATATGCAGCTTCAGGAAGAAACGGTATCAATTTAGCAGAGGGTGCTATTCCTCTTGGACATCAACCCAGATACTGCCTTCTTCAACACGAATCGGAAATACTGGCAAGGCTTTTGGTTGTGAAACCAACGAGAGTACCTTACCTACACCAGGTGGCCAGGCACACCATCCTTGTACTTCACCAGTCCGCAGGTCAAAGGCACTGCGATGGAAGGTACAAACTATTGCCCCACTTTCAGTGATTTTCCCACTTTTCAAAGGTAATTTTAAGTGAGGGCAGTTGTTATCTACAGCATAAAGCTGACTTTCGTGATTCAAAAGCAAAATTTTTCGGTTGCCAACTTTCACCACTTCTCGCGCACCAGGGGAAAGTGCTTCGACTGCAAGAACTTTAGTCCAACTCATTAGGTTCTCTTCTCCTAATATATCTGCTTACAGTTTCCCGCAATAGTGACCAGTGCGATCGCCTTTCAATACCAAAGAGCCGAGAATGTCTACAACGGGCTTTGTCTAAGATACTAAAACTATAAAATTTTACAAAATATACAATTTTTATACTGAATAAAATTATTTCTGGGTAAACTAAATAAAGCGCTTACTATCTATGTATCACAAGGGTTATAGCTGATAAAATTCAATTTTAAAGGAGATAAAAAATGATTAAGACAAGTTACGAATTTGACCAGTCTATCCTCGCCGCAGGATCTTCATTAAAGACAAATATTCTGCTACGTTTTCGTGCCGACATAGCTAAATCTCCTCGACGTAACCTTAACCTTTCGCTTGTAATTGACCGTTCCGGCTCTATGGCAGGCGCTCCCTTGCATCACGCACTCAAAGCCGCTGAGTCTGTGGTAGAGCGACTTGAGCCAGATGACATTCTCTCAGTAGTTGTTTACGACGATGAAGTGGATAGTGTTGTGCCACCCCAAGCTGTGACTAACAAAGCCACCCTGAAAAATTCCATCCGCAAGGTGAGAGCAGGCGGTATTACCAATTTGTCAGGGGGATGGCTCAAAGGCTGCGAACACGTGAAGACGCGACTCGATCCCCAAAAAATCAACCGTGTTCTCCTGCTTACCGATGGTCACGCCAATATGGGCATTCAAGACCCCAAAATCCTGACGGCGACAGCAGGGCAAAAAGCTGAGGAAGGTATTATCACAACTACGTTAGGTTTTGCTCAAGGTTTCAACGAAGACTTGCTGATTGGAATGGCAAGGGCAGCCACGGGCAACTTCTACTTCATTCAAAGCATCGATGAAGCAACTGAAGTGTTTAGTATTGAGCTAGATAGTTTAAGAGCAGTAGTGGGACAAAACCTCAAGGTGACACTTGAATTGGCAGATGGTGTCAGCCTGGTTGATACCTTGAGTCTGGCTCAAGTTAGCCAGAATGACGCTAGTCAAGCTGTCATCACCTTGGGAGAGCTTTACGAGGATGAGGACAAACTTCTCGGTTTGAGTCTGGGGATATCAAGCGCTCAAGTTGGTGATTTACCTGTGATGAAACTGCATTACAGCGCCGATGTTGTGCAAGATGACCGGATTCAAAGCGTTTCCGGTACTATAGATGTCGTCGCCAAAGTTGGCACTGTTGAGGAAGCAGCTTTTGCTGCTACCAGCCATATCATTCTGGAACTGAGTCGCCTTACCATTGCTAAGGCTAAAGAGACTGCCCTTAATCTCGCTGAACAGGGCAAGCATCAGGAAGCCGAACAAATCCTGCGGGCGCTCGTGAAAGATTTGCGAGATAAAGGGTTGAATGAGAATTTTGAAATTGCTGAAGAAATCGATCAGCTGGAATATTTCGCCAGTCGAATCGCTCAAAAAGCTTTAGGCAATGCCGGACGGAAAGAGATGCGAGACCAGACTTACCAAACGATGACGCGCAATCGCAGCGATTTGGTGGGTCGTGGTGTCACTACTGGCGATGAAGTCTACGCCATGCCCATTGTGAATGAAGTCGGTTCAGGTGTTGAATTGCACTGCGTTCGTGAAGGGGGTAAACTGCGGGTCAAGGTCATGTCTGAAGGCTACGATCCAACCAAGAACATCCAGTTTCCCCGTGCTATTCGTGCCGAAGGGGCGCGCTATGTCGTTGAAGGATTGGAACTCTCAAGCGATGCTACTTTCTATCGGGTACGTGGTAAGATTACCCGTTTTGCTCAACCCGGTGAAACAGATATCTTTGTTGCCCCTAGACAATCCAATCGAGCTAACACAGGTAAAGCTTCCAAAGGCCCTGCCAGTGCTGCCGATCTGCCCACAACTGACAGCGTAGGGGACAGCATTTTAGTTCAGTGTGTCAAAGATGGCAGCAAACTACGTGCTAGAGTGGTTTCCGATGGATATGAACCGGATTGGAATATGCGCTTTCCGCGATCGGTGCGCGAAGAAGGAATGCTTTACGTCGTTGATGAAGTCAAAACTGCACCAGACGGCAAATCTTATATTGCCTGTGGTGAAATTAAGCGATTTGTCCAACCCACTTGAATTGGGGAGCGGGGGAGAAATCAATTCAAAATTCAAAATTCAAAATTCAAAATTAAAGAACTTCTTCCTCCTGCCTCCTCTTTCCCAATGCCCCATGCCCCATGCCCAATCCTTAAAATATGCCAAGTAAATATGCCTTAGCTGACTGAGACTGTCAGGATCAAAGAGTAAAGAGTAAAAGGGAATCTATTTTGACTTTTAACTTTCTCCTTTTGTTCAACTTTCCGCAACGGGAGGCTTAATCTTGACTAAATTGAAAGTTGGTATCAACGGCTTCGGTCGAATCGGGCGACTTGTACTTCGCGCTGGCATCGATAATCCTAACATTGAGTTTGTGGGTATTAACGATCTAGTACCACCAGATAATCTTGCTTACCTATTAAAGTACGACTCAACCCACGGTCAATTAAAGCATAAGGTTGAAGCCAAGGAAGACGGCATTCTGATTGACGGACATTTTATTCCTTGTGTGTCGGTGAGGAATCCAGCAGAGTTACCTTGGGGAAAATTAGGTGCAGATTATGTCGTAGAAGCTACCGGACTCTTCACTGATTATGAAGGAGCTGCAAACCATCTGAAGGCAGGTGCAAAGCGAGTGGTAATTTCCGCTCCCACCAAAGATCCAGATAGAGTTACTACCCTGTTAATGGGTGTCAATCATCAACTGTTTGACCCTAGCAAGGATATCATTGTCTCCAATGCTAGCTGCACTACAAACTGTCTAGCTCCCATAGCTAAGGTCATTAATGATAATTTCGGGTTGACTGAAGGGTTGATGACCACAGTCCATGCTATGACTGCGACTCAGCCAACTGTAGACGGCCCCAGCAAGAAAGACTGGCGGGGTGGTCGAGGTGCATCCCAAAATATTATTCCCTCCTCCACAGGCGCAGCGAAAGCCGTAGCACTGGTTTTACCAGAATTGAAGGGCAGGTTAACTGGGATGGCATTACGAGTTCCGACTCCCGATGTCTCTGTAGTTGATTTAACTTTCAAAACAGCCAAAGAAACCAGTTATCAGGAAATCCGTGCTGCGATGAAGGAGGCTGCCGTAGGTTCACTAAAGGGTATCTTGGGTTACACAGATGAAGAAGTAGTTTCCACAGATTTTCAAGGTGATACCCATTCCAGTATCTTTGACGCAGGTGCTGGGATTGAGTTGAATCCCAACTTCTTCAAGGTAATTGCCTGGTATGACAACGAGTGGGGCTACTCAAATCGCGTGATTGACCTAATGTTGTCTATGTCACAGAAGGAAAAACTCGCACCGACAGCGGCTGTGGTTTGATTGGTCATTTGTCATTGGTCATTTGTCATTGGTCATTAACTTTTAACCTTTGACTCTTGACCTTGACTTTTGGGATTTGGGTCAAATGGTAAATACTCCGAAAATCAAACGGAATTTAGGATTTTTATTTAGCAAACCAGTGATATGAAGCACGTGTGAATTTGGATGTTTTGTGCAATGTCTACGACGGGCTACGCCTACGCAAAAAGCATCCAAATTTGCAGGTTACTCCTCAACCCCCAATCCCTATGCGTCGAACCAAAATCATTTGTACTGTTGGCCCGGCTACATCTGCACCTGAAAAGCTGCAATCCTTGGTAAAAGCTGGAATGAATGTGGCACGGCTGAATTTTTCCCACGGAGCTTATGAATTCCACGCCCAAACGGCTCACTATCTCAGGCAAATTAGTACTGAGTTGCAAAAGCCGATCGCGATTATGCAAGACTTATGTGGCCCCAAAATTCGCTTGGGAACTTTACCACCGGAAGGCTTAAATTTAGAAGCTGGTACTGAAGTTACCTTTGTTTTGCAAGAAAAGGGTGAGAGTATTGACGAACTACCTTTACCATTGCCGACTTTGTTCGCAATGGTGCGACCTGGCGAACCGATTTTGATTAATGATGGTCGCGTCAAGTTAATTGTTACCGATCGCGATGCCGATCGCATTCGGGCACAAGTTAAAATCGGCGGGCTAATTTCTACGCACAAGGGAGTAAACCTGCCTCAAACTCCTTTACCTGTAAGTTCGATCACCGAAAAAGACTTGCTGGATCTGCGCTTTGGGATTCAGTTAGGTGTAGACTGGGTAGCGGTATCCTTCGTGCGATCGCCACAAGACTTAGAACCCGCCAAGCGCATGATTGAAGCTGCTGGCGCTTCGATTCGCTTAATTGCCAAAATCGAAAGAGCGGAGGCAGTAGAAAACTTTGACTCTATTCTGAAGGTTGCCGACGCAATTATGATCGCCCGTGGCGATTTAGGGGTGGAAGTGCCAATTCACGAAGTACCCCTAATTCAAAAAGAGATTATTCGCCGTTGCAATCGTGCTGGCAAGCCGGTGATTACAGCCACCCAAATGCTAGAGTCGATGATTAGCGCCCCCGATCCCACCCGCGCCGAAGCAACCGATGTTGCTAACTCGATCTTGGATGGAACAGACGCGGTAATGCTTTCTGGTGAAACAGCTGTCGGACAATATCCCATCGCCGCCGTCGAGATGATGCACAACATCGCCGTGCGGACAGAACAAGCTCTAGATGAGGGTAGCAAACACGCTTGGTGTCATGAAGCAGGCAGTCTGAGCGTTACCGAATCTGTGGCAGAATCCGTCTGTCGTATCGCCTATGAAACTGGCTCACGGGCAATTCTCTGTAACACTACATCAGGAAGTACGGCGAGAATGGTTTCTAAATATCGGCCGACTTCTCTGATTATTGCCCTAACCTCCGACATCACCGCTTACCGCCAGCTAGCGCTTTCTTGGGGTGTGGAAGCTTTGCTGATCCCACCAGTCCACAATGCTGAAGAGATGTTTACCAATGTGGTGAACACAGTTGTAGACATGGGTTTAGCGAATAAGGGCGATAAAGTAGTAATTACCTCTGGTGTTCCAATTGGTAAATCAGGAACAACTAGTTTAATCAAAGTGCATTCCATTGGACAGCCAATTTCGGCATAAGGCACTTAGAATAGGGCTGTGGCTCAAGATAGTAAGTAAAATTGGGCAATAATTAAGAAAAATTGCCAGAATCAGAATTGAAGGAAGAGTAAAGAGTGTAAAGAACTGGGGAATAAGTAAATCCTGTAACATTCATCACGGAGTATTTTATGTCTAAGAATTTACTGGAACAATTGCGACAAGTGACTGTTGTAGTCGCAGATACAGGGGATATCCAGGCAATTGAAAAGTTTAAGCCCCAAGACGCTACCACCAATCCTTCGCTGATTACTGCTGCGGCACAAATGCCAGAATATCAGGAAATTGTCGATCAAACTTTACTCCAAGCTCAGAAAGATGCTGGAGCCGGAGCCACCCAAGCACAGATAGTTTCTCTGGCTTTTGACCGTTTGGCAGTTGCCTTTGGATTAAAGATTTTGCAAATCATTCCCGGTCGCGTGTCTACGGAAGTGGATGCTCGTTTGTCCTACGATACCGAAGCTACTGTAACTAAGGCACGGGAATTAATTGCTCAGTATAAAGCTGCTGGAATTGGCCGCGATCGCGTTTTAATTAAAATTGCCAGCACTTGGGAAGGCATTCGCGCTGCGGAAATTCTCGAAAAAGAAGGTATTCACTGTAACCTTACCTTGTTATTTGGTCTTCACCAAGCGATCGCCTGTGCTGAAGCTGGCGTTACTCTAATTTCTCCCTTCGTGGGCCGGATTCTTGACTGGTACAAAAAAGATACCGGACGCGATAGCTACCCAGCAGCCGAAGATCCAGGTGTTTTGTCTGTCACTAAAATCTACAACTACTACAAGAAATTTGGCTATAAAACCGAAGTTATGGGAGCTAGTTTCCGTAACGTTGGTGAAATTACTGAACTTGCAGGTAGTGATTTGCTAACCATTTCACCGTCGCTTTTGGCTGAATTACAAGCAACTATCGGAGAACTGCCACGTAAACTTGACCCTGCAAAGGTAGCAAACTTGTCAATCGAAAAGATATCCATTGACAAAGCTAGCTATGACAAGATGCACGCTGCTGACCGCATGGCAACCGACAAACTAGACGAAGGTATTAAAGGTTTCACCAAGGCACTAGAAGACCTTGAGAAACTTTTGGCAGACCGACTCGTTCGCCTGGAAGGAGAGGTAGTGGCAAGCCATTAGGGACTTCCAATTCAAAAACATCCAAAGTAGTGTGCGTTACGGCTTAAGCCGTAACGCACTTCAAATATGATGTCTGGGTAATTTAGTTATGATTGCCATAGTCATTTCATTCCACACGCCAGTCGCTCATCGAGGAAACTCCGACAAGCAACAGCAATGCTTGTCTACGTAGGCGTAGTCCGTCGTAGACATTGCATCAAAAATTTACGCTGCGGATATGATATGACTCTTTTAATCCTCGTGGTCATCGAACGGATCGTTCAATTCCTTGCTAGGAGGGCCAAAGGAGGTATAAATCGAAAATCCAGTGATGGCAATCACCACGGCAGCCACAGAAATGCTAAGAACTATTGCGGGTTCCATAATTGAGAGATAGATGATGAGTGCTATTCTTATAGAATATTACAGAAGATTAAAAAAAGCTTTGGCAAGTAATCTTAGGTGAACTATGGCACAAAGGACTAGGTTGGGAGATATCCTGAAACCACTGAACTCTGAGTATGGGAAAGTGGCTCCAGGTTGGGGTACTACCCCTGTGATGGCTGTTTTTATAGGGCTATTTTTCGTGTTTCTGCTGATTATTCTGCAACTTTACAATAAAACACTGTTGGTTCAGGATGTATTTGTCGATTGGCGCAGTTTAGGACGCTAACACATACACGAGCGAGCGAGTTTGGATAACAAGTTAAGTTACACCCGGTTCTTCCGGGTTTTTTTGTGAGTTGCGATTTCCGACTAGACTAACTATATATGTGAGTTTCTGTAGTGGTTTTAGAGTTTACAGGAGACAAAAAATGAATATATTTGGTATCGGTCTGCCGGAAATGGCTGTAATTATGGTAGTAGCGCTGTTAATCTTTGGCCCAAAAAAGCTGCCAGAGATCGGTCGGAGTGTGGGCAAAACAATTCGTAGTTTCCAAGAAGCTTCCAAGGAGTTTCAAAACGAGTTTCAAAAAGAAGCAGAACAGTTAGAAGAAGTTGTACAGACTACTGCTGAATTGGAACCTAAGCAAATCCACCCTGCTAAATCTGAGCAGGATACCGCTAGTTCTTCCCAACCTAGCTAGTCTGTCAAGTTCGTAGTAAGGACTTTAGTCCTTATTTTCTAAGCACTAAAGTGCTTACTACAAACCCTTCATTACTAGTAGTCTGGCAACCCAAAAATCTTAGATGGAGGTTGGGTAAAGGGTAAAGGGAAAAGGGTAAGAGGATGTCTGAAAACTTTTTGGTGTTGTATTTGAGACTTGTAGATCCCCCTAAATCCCCCTTAAAAAGGGGGACTTTGATTCCGGTTCCCCCCTTTTTAAGGGGGGCTAGGGGGGATCAAGCGAAATATTTAATACTTCTCAGACATCCTCTAAGGAATAAAAAACCTTTTCCCTTTCCCCCTTTCCCTTTCCCCCTTTCCCTTTACCCCGCCAAGTTGCCAAGGCGTACTACTAGAAAAGTGATAAATATCAATTGACTGTAGGCAAAATGACAGAAGCTGTTACGCAACCAGCTTTGGTAATTCCACAACTAATCGTCGGGTTAGGGAATCCAGAAGCTAAGTACGACCAAACACGCCATAATATCGGTTTTGCTGCTTTAGAAACTCTCTCTCGTTCTTGGCGCATTTCCTTAACAGAAAACCGCAAGTTTCAGGGTGAGTATGGCGAGGGTATGGCCCCAGGTGGAGGTAAAATTCGCTTGTTGAAACCGTTAACTTATATGAATCGCTCAGGACAAGCAATACAAGCGGTGACAAGTTGGTATAAATTGCCGCCTGAGTCAGTGTTGGTGATTTATGACGATATGGATTTACCTCTGGGAAAAACTCGTTTGCGCTTATCTGGTTCGGCTGGGGGACATAACGGCATGAAAAGTGCGATCGCACATCTTAGTACCCAAAACTTTCCTCGTTTGCGAATCGGTATTGGTAAACCCAAAGATGCAGCTAATAACGATGATTCTGGTGCGATCTCTCATGTGCTAGGGCGATTTTCCGCTGCCGAAAATCAGCAGATGTCTCTTGTACTTCAGTTCGTAGTTGAGTGTATTGAACTAAGTCTCAAGCAGGGAGTAGAAAAGGCGATGAATGTTTGTAATAGCCGCACCATTAATAATTCTGAGTCTTAAGGCTGGATGAATACTATCCTATCAGCTGATTAAAGAAAGCTAAACGATGTTTAAAGGCGCTTATTTTGGTTGATGGGCAGCGATTTTAGCTTGCTCCATCTAACCAAGATAAAGTCTCTAATGCACTCTACGTATAGGAAAAGTAACTTATTTACACCCTAATTAGCGGTGCGGCAGACTTTGCTTAATATTTGTATGAATAATGGCGATGTCTATAAAGGGCTACGCCTACGTGCTATTGCCTGTTTTCGGTCATAACCTCAAGCAACGCCGATATCACACCAAATAGGTTTATTTAAAACGTCTTGTGCGTCTAGCTGCCACTGCCTTACGTTTGCGTTTTTCTATTGGTGTTTCAAAGTGCCGATGATATTTCACATCAGCTAATATCCCAGCTTTGGAAACCTGGCGTTTAAACCGACGCAAAGCTGAGTCTATTCCTTCGTTCTCTCCTAGAACCACCTGGGTCATTCTTGCCTTTTCCTCATCATCAATAGTTTCCATTTTAATATTACCCTCAACCTTAGTAAAACCCCTCTGAGCTAAAGTCTACAATTAAGAGGCTATTCATCCGGTTAAGGCGGGTTATGTGTACTTCTATCTCGTAAAATCGTTACTTAACTAAAAGTTAATCTAAGTGCCCTAATGCACTCTCAGAAGCAATGGAGAAGATAGGAAAATTATAATACTAAATTTTTCTGGCTGTACCATCAACTAGCGAATAATGTAATCTTAGCTACTAAGGTAGATGAGCCAATCTGACTATATTTATAGATTTTAAAAGTTGATTCTGCCCTCATTTAGTAATTTATATCTAGCTGCTAATGCTGTAAAAGCAACTATGAAATTCCATAAGCTAGTTGGCTGTAAAATAACTCCACCGCTTAAGAAAACTAGTACTATGCCAATGCCTAGAAAAATCCATCCTAAGTTACCAGTTTCTCTTTGAAAAAAGACTAATGCAAATATACCTGTCATCGTTGCTAAAACTGAAGCTGTAGCCGGCAAGCTACGGTAAAAATATGAATAGTAACCACTAACAAATATGATATTTTGACCAAAAAAGTATAATCCTGTGAAAAGTAGAATTAAACCTATAAGTTTGATTAACAATCTACTCATAATATTTTGATGTTTTTAATAGCCCAAGCTAATTTTTCTCCGATTATAGTGGGGTTTTTATATCTTGCCAAATTTTTACCTGAATATGAATTTTTTACGTAAATATACTGAATAAACCTCCTGACTGTCTGAAAATGCCAGTACAAGTAATGTTGATTACATCAATTAGTCCTTGCCAGGGTTTTATCAAGGTGCTTTAATAGCGATCGCTGACGACAAGAAGCAGAGCTTCTAAGCATTCTGCAAAACAGTCTCACTTAGAGAATATGTACAAAACTTGCAGCGACTCGACATCGCTGCTGGTGTTGATAAAATTACAGACTGAAAACATTAAACTCAAAGATATGACAAGCTAGTAGCATATCTTTGACATTAAATTCTCCCCAAAGTTTAATAGGAGCATACATGGAGCCAATTATTGCTATAGTTTTAGCCCTTATAGGTTATGCATTAGGTTCTGCAAAACTGATTAATCAAGGAAATGAAGCCTTAGTCGAACGCTTAGGGCGGTATCATCGAAAACTTAAGCCGGGACTGAACTTTATTGTTCCCTTGGTCGATCAGATTGTCATGGAAGATACTACACGAGAGCAGTTTACAGACATTAAACCTCAGAATGTGATCACCCAAGATAATATTTACGTAGAAGTGGATGCTATTGTATACTGGCGGATTCGAGATATAGAGAGAAGCTTTTACGCGATTGAGGATCTGCAAGGATCGTTGACACAGATAACCACAACTACGCTCCGAGAAATCATTGCCCAAAATACCCTAGAGCAGACCAACGTCTCTAGAGCAGAGATGGACTCAGCTATTTTAGATCAGTTGAATCATGTAACGGCAGATTGGGGAGTTGAGATTCTCCGATTAGATATTCAGAGAATTACTTTACCTGAGAGTGTCCGAAAGTCTAGAGAAGAAGAACAAGCCGCCGTTATCAAAAAACGGGCACTGATTACCGAAGCAGAAGGGGAAAAAGAAGCTGCGATTAAAAAAGCAGAAGGAACTATGGCTTCAGTGCAAATCATTTCTCAAGCTCTACGTTCCAATCCCGACAGTAGGGATATTTTGCGGTATCTTGTGGCTCAAGATTACGTAGATGCTAGCCAAAAACTTGGTGAGAGCAGTAATGCCAAAATTGTCTTTGTAGACCCAGCTAACTCAAGTGAAATGTTTCAGGAGTTGATAGCCGAGTCAGTGAATCATGAAGGTAATGGCAGAAAAAGCGAAGAAGAGTAGTACTTAAGAGTTATGCTGTGCGGCTTGTCTTGATAGGGCATCGGCGACTAATGAAACATCGCGCATTTCTTGAACATCATGAACTCGGAGGATATCAGCGCCATTAAAAATAGCAGCACAACAAGCTGCTGCCGTTCCCCAAACTCGTGCTTTGGGATCTGGTTGATTTAAAATGCGACCAATGAAACTTTTACGAGATGCTCCTACCAAGATAGGACAATTGAGTGGTGCGAGCGATCGCAAACCGCGAAAAATTTCTAAATTTTGCTCGTAGTTTTTAGCAAAACCAATACCAGGATCGATAATAATTTTATCCAGGTCGATGCCCGCAGTAGTTGCTGCCTGTATTTGCCGAGCTAAAAAACTATAAATCTCACCAAGCAAATCTTGATAATCAGTCTGTTGTTGCATTGTCTGTGGTGTTCCCCGGATGTGCATTAAAATCATCGGTACACCTAACTGTGCGACTGTTGCCAACATTTCTGAGTCAAAAGTGCCGCCAGAAATATCATTAATAATATCCGCCCCAGCTTCTACAGATGCCTTGGCTACAGCAGCACGGGTTGTATCTACAGAAATCGGGACTGAAATCTTTGGTCTTAGCACCTGTAATACTGATAGTACTCGGTCAAGTTCCTCCACCAGAGTTATTTGCTTTGCCCCTGGTCGAGTTGATTGACCGCCCACATCAATGATGTCAGCACCAGCAGCCACCAGTGCTTGCGCCTGTACTAAAGCGGTAGAGGAAGTGTTAAACTCACCTCCATCACTAAAGCTATCGGGCGTTACATTTAAAATGCCCATCAAATAAGTCCGCTGTCCCCAATTGAAACAGCGTTCTCGAATTATCAAGTTTTTTGGCATAACCCTGTTTTGTCACTCTTGGAAAACAATAATCGAAGCAAGATTCTGAAACTTTCTGCTAAAACGGGATGCTCCCCAAAAGAAAGTTAGCACTGCTATGCGCCTTTATTAATCAAAACCTTGATTGATAATCGATCATTTTTGTCTTCTGGTAATAATAGCTTTCCATCTTTAGTTAGCTTCAGTTGTTGTCCCCGCCACTCTATAGTGTTGCCAAGAAAGCCAAAACACCAAATAACAAAGCTTAACAAGTCGCACACAATAACGAGCCACAAAAACTTTTTGACTATTGGATCTTTCAAACTGATAGTACCAACAAGCCAAGCCATCACCAATCTTGTTATCCAACAGATAGATAATCCTAGCCATCCTAATATTGAACCATTAGTGGCAATCAACAGCAACAAGCTGGTGACGACACCATAGGTAAAAATTAGTCCTAAATAACCCCAAGGACGAGAAACTCGTTTACCACGCGCCCAACGAATCTGTCGTCTGATGGCATCAACTAAGTTGTTGCTTATCTGTACGTGTTCAACTATGTAGTCAGAAAGTACAACTTTGTAACCTGCTTGGACAGGTAGATAGCCTAGTTGAAAATCATCTGCCAGATAATCAGCGATCGCTTCAAATCCACCGATAGTTTCTAGTACTTTTTTTGGGATGACAATAGTAGAACCAAAGGCAAATTTTATACCATTTTCTTTAATGTTGCTGACTAAAACCCCGGCGTGAAATTCAGTAGTAGTACTAATAGCTTCTAATATCGATATCCATCCTTGAGTTACGGTTCGATACATACAGGTAACTACGCCCACGTTTTTATCTTGCAACGGCTGGATAACTCTTTGCAAATAATCACCTCCTACTCGAATATCACTATCAGCAAGGACTAGAATTTCGTATTTCGCTTGGGCTGCGGCATTGGCTAAGTTGCTAATTTTCAGGTTTGTACCGATGATGCGATCGCTTACAATCAGCAAAATATCCAAATCTGAAAAATTGCGGATGATTTTCTCTACAACCTCTATGCAAGGGTCTTGAGAGTTTCGTACTGCAAAGATGATTTGATATTTGGGATAGTCCTGCTGGCAAAATGAGGCTAGGTTTTCATAAGCATTACTATCAAGCCCACAAATAGGTTTGAGAATACTAACAGGTGGATGAAACTCTCGATTAACTGCTTGGGGAGCAGCAAAAAAAGTTATTGCTGCATAAATTGCATAGCAATAAAACAAAACAGATGCTATGCACAAAATTAAAAGAAAATAACTAGCGATCGCATGAAGATTTGTTAAGAAGGTAGATGCAAACATAGCCATTCATTACCAGGCAATTAGTATTAGCATTTTCTAGATTCACTGCCGATAAGTTTAGGATTTTTGTATGTACGTTAGATGGGATTTGGATGACAAAGTTATACCAATTCAAAATTCAAAACTTGTACTGAGCGCAGTCGAAGTATTCAAAATTCAAAATTATTTAAGGCTGGATACGCCAGTATGTTGGGATAGGAAATGATGGTTAGTAAGTTCAAAGCCGTTACTCAGGAGCGCTTCGCGTACTTGACGACTTAACAATGCAGCCAGTTCTGCTTCTCCTGTGCTTAGTTCTCCATTTGCGTTGGCGTTGGCGTAGCCTCTCCAAGAGTTGCCCGCCACAGGCATCGCTGGATGAGAGTAAATTTCAACTAAGTTTGCCTGAATATGAGGTATCAATTTAAGTAAATATTCCTCTGTAATGCCTCCAGTTTGCAATAAACCGTAAACTCTTTGGGTAAAGTTAATACCTTGGGACTCTAGCAATTTCTCACCATAGCGGCGTAGTCTGCCAAATACTCCTGACCAAACTAGTTTTGTCAGTAGATGACTGCGATTAACTCTTAAGTTCATTCTCAGTTCTTCACTGGGAAGACGAATTACTTTAATATCAAATTCTGCTGCCAAATCAACTAAAATTTGCAAGACTACTGGATGTATGTGCAAATGCAAATGTCCATCGACATGAGAAAGAGGTAAATTAGTAGAACGGTATTTTTCTAATTGGGCGCGAATTTCTTGGCGCAATTCTTGATGGGTTTCCTTAACAAATTGATAGCGCAAACCGGCAAAAAATGGACTGTTGGAAAAGTTACCTTGTTTGTCAACTAAATGGGGAATTTGCTCTGGCGGTAAAACAGAACGACCACATACTAATACAAGATGTAGTCCAACAGCCAGGTTTGGATTGGCCTTTGCCAAAGTGACAGCCTCTTTTGCAGCATCAGCGCTCACCATCAGGCTGGTACTAGTTAGCACTCCTTCTTTATGTGCTTTGATAATTGCTTGATTAACTCCTTCAGAGAAACCAAAGTCATCACCATTGATGATGGCGAATCGCTGTGCTTGCATAAGTTTTGGCTTTTTAAGGTTCCGATAATTGAGCTATTTAATTAGATCGCAGTAAATTATTTTTGTGCATTTACTTATTTGGCTGGGTTATCGTCAATTCCTCCATAAAAATAACTAACAACTAACCAACAACTACTGATTCTGCTTTCGCAGTTGCTTGGGTGCGACGGTCTTTTAAGTAAGAGAAAAATTCCCGCCCTTCACGCAAGCGACGCACTAACATTTGGGGATCGGTGAGCATTTCACCAACAATTGGAATAATCGCTCTGGGACGGAAGTAAAATTTCCGATACATCCTTTCAACTGCATCCTCAATTTCAGCGCTGGAGAGATTTGGATATTGCAGTGTAGACATTTGAATTCCAGAACTAGCAACTAAAGAAGTGTTGCTAAACCAATTATTTTCTTGTGCTTGACGATAAAGTTCTGTTCCAGGATATGGAGCTGCGATCGAAACCTGAATTGTATGCGGACTAATCTCGCAAGCAAACCGGACTGTTTCTTCAATTGTTTGTGGGGTTTCGTCGGGTAAACCAATGATAAATGTGCCGTGTACAGTAATGCCAAGCTTATGACAATTTTCCATAAACTTTCGCGCTACTTCCAGCTTGATTCCTTTTTTAATTCCATCTAAAATTTGCTGATTTCCAGATTCAAACCCGACTAAAAGTAGGCGTAAGCCATTATCGCGTAGTTTTTTCAGAGTGTCATAATCTAGATTGGCGCGAGCGTTGCAACTCCAAGTTAGTTTGAGTCGCCGCAGATGTTCGCTAATTGCGATCGCTCGCTGTTTGTCTATAGTAAATGTGTCATCATCAAACATATATTCCCGTACTTTGTCACCAAAGATCGCTTTCGCTTCTTCCATCTCGCGGCCAACAGCTTCGGGGCTTTTTGTGCGGTATAAGTGTCCGCCAATTGTTTGCGGCCAAAGGCAAAAGGTACATTTTGCCGGACAGCCGCGCCCAGTATAAAAGGAAATGTATGGATGCAATAAGTAGCCAATAAAGTATTTGGTAATATCTAGATCGCGATGATAAATCGGCAATACACTGGGCATCGAATCCCAATCGTGAATTAAGGGACGATCTTGATTATGATGGATATTACCCTGGCGATCGCGATAGCTTAAACCTGTTATTTCTTCCCAAGATTTATCTTCGGCTATTTCTTTGCAGGTATAGTCGAATTCGTGACGACAAACAAAGTCAATGATTGGGTTTTCAAGCAACGTCTGTTCTGGTAATACTGCAACGTGCGCTCCAATTAAGCCAATCTTGACATCAGGGTTTTGAGCTTTGATTGTCTCGGCACACTTGACATCATTAGCCAGCGAAGGCGTGCTGGTGT
Source organism: Nostoc sp. DedSLP03 (assembly GCF_034530815.1). Classification (NCBI taxonomy): domain Bacteria; kingdom Bacillati; phylum Cyanobacteriota; class Cyanophyceae; order Nostocales; family Nostocaceae; genus Nostoc; species Nostoc sp. DedSLP03. Next base: position 22,379 of record NZ_JAVRCK010000053.1, on the reverse strand, counting down.
GCATGATAATTAGCTCGTAATCTTGAGCAATTTCGATGACATCTTGTACTGTTTGACCGTGTGGAGGTGCATCAATAAGCTTGCTACCAGGCACAAGGGCTGCGGGTTGCGCCAACCATGTCGGATACCAGAAAGAAGTAATTTCGCGCTTGGCTTGGTATCGGGAACCTGCACCACCATCAAATCCATCGAAGGAAGGAGGACTGAGAAACAAAGTTTTTTTCACAGGTAGATTTCCCTTTGCAGGTTTTAGCTAACACTTTTTTAGGATAAAACCTAAAGGGCAACAGATGCGATCGCAGTTCTAAATCATTCATTAAATTTTCTCTTTTTCTCTCTTTAGCGAAAAATTTCTGCGTACCTCTGCGCTTTACTTTGCGTCTCTCTGCGTTTCAAAATATTATTTGTACCTCATTTAACTGGGAATCGCTATAACCGGAATGATTGGTTTATTTTTGCCGTGTTGTACTAAATTGGTCAGCGAATGCTTTGAACTCGACAGCATCATGACTACAGAACAAGCGTACATCCTGATTGCGATCGCTTGATAATGCGCGTAGCCGATCTTGATTGAGCAATCGAGCTTTGCGATCCACTTCCATCATCCATTGGTAGGCGCGTAAACCTGGCGTGCAGCTTTTTTTGGCTGAGTCCATCTCGTGCCGATAAAAATAGGCATCACCTGCGTGCAAAAGCCAACCTTCTGGTGTATCAATGGCGATACCAGCATGACCCCGCGTGTGACCAACAAGGGGAATGAGGAGAATCTCTGGCGGTAGTCCGTCGAGGTCACGTACTGCTTCAAAACCGAACCAAGGTTCGCCTCCGGCTGAATAATACTTCCAGTGCTTAACCTCATCCCACTGTTGTGGACGAAAGCGCCTTTTGGCAATGAATCCGCGCCGATCCTGGGCGGTTTCCATCTCAGTTTGCATTACGTGTACGGTTGCTTCTGGGAAATCTTCCAGACCACCGGCATGATCGAAATCAAGGTGGGTAAGCACAATATGACGCACATCTCGCGCGGAAAATCCCAACTTTTCAATTTGATCGACTGCTGTGTATTTTTTATCAAACTGGATGCCATTGAAATGAATGAAAAACGGGCTGAGGCGGGAGTAAGGCGAGTTGATATCGCGCAGCCCAAAGCCGGTATCAATTAGAACAAGCCCCTGCTCTGTCTCAATCAGCAGACAGTGGCAGACTAGATGAGCCTTCGGGCCGCGACTGAAGCCATCGAACAGGGCCCCGCCAATCGGGCACATACAGCCGCAATTGAGATGATGAATTTGCATGAATCCTCTGTTACGACTTTGACGGTGAAAGTAAGTAGGGGTACATATCTGTGCATTGGTGTCAACTTAGCGTGAAAGTCAGCCTATAAGCAGCTTTTAGATATTGTCTCGTTCCCAGTCGGAGACTGGGAATGCCTCAAGGAGGCTCCGCCTCCCTTGCTGGCGGCAGAGCCGCCAAGAGCAACATTTCCAGCCTAGAGGCTGGAAACGAGATTTGAAAAGGCTTTTAGCTGAAGTTGACACCAATGATACTTGTACGCCCCTACAGATGTACAAATAATTTGGGATAATTTATTTTTTACAAGTCCGTTAGCCCAGGCGATCGCACCCCGCTTAAAATGAGTCTTGATTGGGTACAAATTAGTTGTTGCTCGATCCCGGCTCACTGAGCTTGCGGTGCTGTTCAGCGCTGACTGTATCAGGTAAAACCTTACTAACATTCGCCAGAAGCTTCGTTTTGAGGGAACCGGCGATGATGCGATCCTCGCCAGCCATCAAGGCTTCAAAACCCTGCTTGGCGACCTCAGCCGGATCGTCCTTTTGCTCCGTGCCTACTTTTGTGTCGTCCATACCCGCGCGGTCGAAGAAGTTGGTATCGGTGGGCCCCGGCATCAGGGCGGTGACGGTAACGCCAGTATCCTTCAATTCGTTACGTAACCCTTCTGAAAAGGAATGCACAAAAGCCTTGGAGGCAGCGTAAACTGTCTCAAACGGGCCGGGCATCAAAGCGGCAATTGACGATGTGAAAAGGATTCGACCTTTGCCAAGCTCAACCATATCCTTTACCACTCGTTTGGCAAGATGTACAGAGGATACGACATTTAGCTCGATCAGATTGAGTTCGTCCTTTAGGTCGGTTTCACGGGCGAAATCACCACCGACACCAACACCTGCGTTGATGGCGATCGCATCCACTGGTCGCCCAGTTGCCTTAATCTGGTTGTAGAGTGTCTCAACTCCGTCATAGCTAGCCAGATCGGCCTGCACTGTCTCAACTTTAGCACCCAGTTCCTCGAAGGCAATAGCCGCTTCGTCAATGCTCGATCCGGTGGCTGTAACTAGGAGATCGAAGCCGTTTTGAGCAAACTGTTTTGCAAGTTCATAACCGATGCCGTTGGAGGCACCTGTCACGACAGCCAAGGGTCGGGTCACTGAACTGTTCATAACCATCTAAAATTCCTATGTAACTGCTCCACACTCGCTGGCGATGGTTTATTTCGCTACCAAATAAGGGAACTCCAAGAAATAAATTATCCAATATTGTAGGGTGGGCAACATGAGCGCCCTATGGACTGGGCGGGCGAGACACCCACCCCACAATAATTAGTTGTATATTTTTTTATTTGGAAATTCCTAATTGCATGGACTGTGGGCTTTCAACCCTTACAATGTTAGGTAGGTAGCAGTGCGATCGCGTCTTTCCCAGGAAGTATCGCGAGTGTATCTTCAAGGTTACTTTTTTACAGTTCTGTATATACCTCTAACAGACTTTCAGTCTCTCAATACTTATTTTAATTGTTACCTTAGCTACGAACTTTCGTAACGATTTTTTGGGAATAAAATGAAGCCGATTCTTCATTTTTGGCGCAATCTTGGGCAAATTTAATCAAATGGTGTCCGACAAGTCCAACGTGAACCAAGTTTTCAATATTACCTGCTTTTAGTGCTGGCTTGGCCATTTTCCAGAAAGTTTGACGATAGTTACTAAATACGCCTATCCGCACCAAAATATTAGTTAAATAAGTTAAACCTTTGCGAATATTAGCCGCAGAAGTCCGAGAGGGGCTGTTAGGAACTTCGATGCGATTTGGATAGGTGTGTTCCATATTGTAGGCAAATCGCTGATATAAAAATTCTGGCTCATAAGCCGTTGTAATACAGCGCCGCCACATCTCAACAACTTGCTCGTAGGGCATCAAAAATTCAACATTTGATTCGCGGCTTTCATCATAGACAAGTCGTCCTTCTGCTTCTAATCTCCGCCATAATGGAGTTCTCGGTAATGCATGAAGCAGGTTAATTGTCAACATGGGAATTTGCGATGCCCGAATAAATTCGAGAATTCGGTCTGCTGTTTCTGGTGTATCTGTATCTAACCCAATAATGATTCCTGAAACTACTTCCATACCATAACTATTTAAAACCTGAATTGCTTTTAAAATTGGCATACTCAGATTTTGGTCTTTGGAAATCGCATGAAGGGCATTTGGTTCTGGTGTTTCGATACCGCAAAAGATTGTGCAGAAATAAGCTTTGCGCATCATTTCCAGCAGCTTTGGACTTTGGGCTAAGTTGAGCGTTGCTTCACAAGCAAATTGGATGGGATAGCCATTGCGTTTTTGCCAGTCAATCAGATGAGGAAGTAACTTCATGGCAGCGCGGCGATCGCCAACAAAGTTATCATCGACAAAATATACTGCCCCCAAATTGCCAGATTGTCGCATTGCATCTAACTCCGCGACTACTTGCTCTGGTGTTTTCATCCGAGGACTGTTGCCATAGAGTTCGGGAATATCGCAAAACTCGCAGCGATAAGGACAACCACTAGAAAACTGCACATTTGCCAAGAAGTAATCATTGATATTCAGCAAATGATAAGCTGGGGTGGGAAACTCTGTTAAAGGTAAACGTTCCTTAGTTTCAAAGCGAATTTGTTGTTGGGGGCGTTGAGAGTTTTGGTCTAGATATTCGATCATGCGATCGCTAGCATCTCCCAATTCGCCCAAGTGTAAAATATCAAACTCAGGATAATATTCTGGACAACCAGACACCGAGGGGCCGCCGACAACGGTAATTTTCCCGGCTCGATGGGCAAGTTCGTTAATTTGATTAATCTGTGGTTTTTGGATATGCATTCCACTTACAATCACCACATCAGCCCATTGATAATCAGCCCGCGTTGCTGATTTGACATTCTCATCAATAAACCGCACTTCCCATTCTTTAGGTAAGTAAGCAGCCACAATTAAAATACCTTGGGGTGGCATAAAAGCCCGGACACTACCCATAAGTGGGTAAGCATGATGAAAAGTACCAAAGGAACGGCTGTACTTAGGAAAAATACACAGAATACGTCGATGATGCGAAGGAACGTAGCGGGTTCCTTGAGTGACAGAAGCGGTTTGAGAATTGCCGGCTACATTAATTTGATTCTCTAAAGACTTTAAATTCACAGTCATTGCAAATTTCACCCTGGAAAACTGAGCAGGTAATTTGACAGTTTCTTGACAGAATTAGCTGTAATTCCAACTAGCTTACCAAAGAAAGGCAGAAGGCAGAAGGAATTATAAATGTATTTTTGCTCAAAACAAAGTCCTAAAGATTACAAATCGTCCAATGTTGCCTTCTGCCTGATTCATCGTCATATTTGAAGGGGTATTTAACTGGTAAAATTTGAAGAAGAATCCAGAAGTCAGAATTCAGGAGTCAGAATAAGAAAGTGGGGGATTCAGACCCGCCACTAATTGTAGACTGCTAAATTTTTAATTTAGCGGGGGTGCAAAAACACCGTTTGTTCATCTGCCAGTCGCACAGAATTTATACTGAATTCTGACGACTGACTCCTGAATTCTGTTTGATAAAATCTACCCTCGCAATGCAAATTTAATTGGTTGGCAAACAACTATTATGGAAATCGCGCATGGGACATAAAAAGAGAGATTTTCATTTTTTGTTGTGTCCAACTGGGTATAGGCATTTGTCATGAATTTGATTTACTTTCTTTTGCGTTCTTCGTGGGGGATGGTGGCGATCGCGATCGCTACCGGATTTTTGAGTGGCGGTAGTAGTGCTGGCTTGATTGCCTTAATTAGCCATGCTGCAAGTAGCGGTAATGCTTCCCGGCTCACATCGATAATTTGGGGTTTTGCGGGGCTGGCTATAGTTGCACTAATTACCAGTATCGTTTCTCAAGTGATGCTGATTCGCCTTTCTCAGAATGCAGTCTTGCAATTACGGATGCGTTTGAGTCGTCAGATTCTCGCTTCCGAGTTGAGTCATCTGGAACGCTTAGGGAATCCTCGATTATTGGCAACTTTAACAGAAGATATTCAAGCGGTTGCTAATGCTGTTTATCAGATGCCTTTTATCTTTATTAATTTAGCGATCGTTCTGGGTTGTATAACATATATAACCTGGCTTTCTTGGTTAGTATTGTTGATGGTTTGTGGGATTTCAGTAGTTGCGATCGCTAGTTGTCAGTGGCTACTCAACAGAGGTGGACAATTACTTACCCTAGCTCGTGAAGATGAAGACCAATTGTTTAAAGATTTTCGCACTATTACCGAAGGAGTCAAGGAACTTAAACTAAATTACAAGCGGCGTGAAGATTTTTTAGAAGAGAAACTACAATCAACTGCGAACGAGTTTCGTCATCATAATGTTAACGGTCTAAGCCTTTTTGCCATAACTTCAAGCTGGGGTCAACTCATATTCTTTTTTGCTCTCGGTTTTGTATTATTCGTGTTGCCTAATCTGCTTAATATCAATCCCGAAACTCTCTCTGGCTACATTTTGACCTTCACATACTTGGTGTTACCAATGGATAACATCATCAGTAAACTTCCTCTATTAAGCAAAGCTAGCATTGCCTTACAAAAAATCGAATCACTGGGTTTATCTCTAGCTAGTCGAACTGAAATATCCACTGTCCCACCTGCTCTGAAATCTGACTGGCACAGGTTAAAATTTCAAAGTGTCACTCACACTTACTACACAGAGCAAGAAGACAATAGCTTTATTTTTGGCCCCGTCGATCTAACACTTTATCCTCAAGAATTAGTCTTTATTGTTGGCGGTAATGGTAGCGGTAAATCTACATTAGCTAAATTAATTACTGGGCTTTATATCCCAGACAACGGCGAAATCTGGTTTGATGATGAGTTCATTAGCGAAGAGAATCGAGAATGGTATCGCCAGCATTTTTCCGTGGTGTTTTCCGACTTTTATTTATTTGAAGAACTTTTAGGATTAAAAAATTCTCACTTGGATGCTCAAGCCAGAAAATATTTACAAAAACTGCAACTAGACCATAAAGTGAAAGTGGAAAATGGACAAATTTCTACCACCGCTCTTTCTCAAGGACAACGAAAACGGCTAGCTTTACTCACAGCCTACTTGGAAGATCGACCAATTTATCTGTTTGATGAGTGGGCAGCCGATCAAGATCCAGTATTCAAAGAAATATTTTACACTCAACTTCTCCCAGAGCTGCGATCGCAGGGTAAAACAGTACTGGTAATTAGCCATGACGATCGCTATTTTCATTTAGCAGACCGAATTATCAAACTTGACTATGGCAAAATAGAGTACGATAAAACTTAATCTGACAACACAATTCATAATTCTTAAAAGACTATTTGGAGTTTGACTAAATAAAACCAATGTCTGAACAAAAGCCCATAAATCCTTGGAACTACAAACCTTGGTGGTGTCAGCCCTGGTCTATAGTTCTCACGGGTGTAACACTGATTGGTGGTAGCTGGTTACTATTTAAAACTATCTGGCTAACAGTTCTCGTTTCCATCCCGATAGGAACGTGGATGGTATTTTTTGTGTTGTTTTGGCCGCAACTAATGATTCGCAGTGGAATTTTAGAATCGTATAAAGAATAGTTTGAGCTTAGAGATGATTTATAAAGTAAAGCTTAAATTGTAGCGTGCGTTATAGCAACGCTTAACGCACCGACAGATATGATGCGTTACGGCTAATCCTGATTTTCTCAAACTCCCAAATTCTTACATAGCCGTAACACATCCTACTTAATATTTACTTTATAAATAGGCTCTTAATGTAATGCGGAAAATGAGTTTAGGTAGAGAACAATTATTCTACTGCGTTCGAGATTTAGCATCTCAGATTGTATGCAGCTAATTATATTAAGTTCGGGTGATTACTTGTAATAAAATCTATTAATGTAGCGATTGTCTTAAAAGTCAAGCAATCGATTTGTTTGTGAAGATTTATGAAAGCGATGCCTACAACGGGCTACGCCTACGCACCTGTGTACTCGATCGCGGTGCGATAAAGTTTGAAGTACCTCAAAACGACTTTGGAGTACCTCAAAACGACTTTGGAGTACCTCAAAACGACTTTGGAGTACCTCGAAACGACTTTTAAGTACCTCGAAACGACTTTGGAGTACCTCAAAACGACTTTTAAGTACCTCGAAACGACTTTTAAGTACCTCGAAACGACTTTGGAGTACCTCGAAACGACTTTGGAGTACCTCGAAACGACTTCGAGGTATCTGTTGCTTATACAGCAGTCCTAAATCATTCGTGAGAATTTGAGTCAGATTTTTTAGTCACCTGATTTTTTTGCTTAAAACGCTTGTAAATCAGCCCTGCCTTATTAAGAGGGACAACAGAAAATTTAGTTCCCTCCCCTTTATAAGGCTACCGTGTATACACAAGTCAAATTACCCCCCTTAATCCCCCCGATATATTGGGAGGAAACAAGAAAAATCCGGTTCCCTTCCCTTTACAAGGGGAGGGTTAGGGTGGGGTAATTCGAGAACTGGTAGTGATTCAATAACTAGGAGAGGGTTAGGGTGGGGTAAAACCGTGTATTTCTCAGCTGTTTCCGACTTGTGTATACATCGTAGCTGCCCTTGGTAAGGAAGGACGGTCTACCACTTCTTCTAAAATACGTATCATATCTGCGTAAGCGTGCAGAGATGAGCAAAACCGTGCTGCAAAGTTAAGCGATCGCTCAAGCAAATTATAAGGAGAAGTTCTCCTAATCGGTTTATAACCCTCGTAACTTACGTAGATATAAACAAATTAGTAGTATCAAAAACATTAATACATGATAAAGAACTTTAACAATAGAATAAGTTTTAATAATTTTTTAATAAAATTGATATTTTTTAAGCTTCTTTGGGGCAAAAGACCTTGTAAGTATCTAAATAGTTAGGTAATTTGCACAGGGAAAGTTAGGGTGACATGAACAACAGAGCAAACCAAAGGCATGAAGCACATAATGTAATAAAATTTTTCTGTATATTCAACCGAATGTTGATTTTCGTTGCAGAGATATTTATGTTACCCAGCCTTGTAGCTGGAGAGGTAATACCGCGGTTGTTTCAAAATTTACAATGCCCTAGACTTTCCTGGCTAAGGCGTAGACAATCATCTGTGAAAACCCAACCTGTTCCTCTACCTGACAATGAAGCACAAAGGCTCAAAGCGCTGGCAGACTACAATATTCTAGATACCCTACCCGAACAAGCATTTGACGATCTAACTGCGATCGCTGCCTACATTTGTAAGACTCCAATTGCTTTAATTAGCTTAGTTGATCGCGATCGCCAATGGTTTAAATCTAAGCTTGGACTAGAAAGTAGCGAAATAGCCAGAGATGGGTCTTTTTGTTCTTATGCGATTCTGCAACCAGAGGAAATATTAGTGGTTCCTAACGCCCTTAAAGACGATCGCTTTAATAACAATCCCTTAGTCAAAGGTAATCCCAAAATTCGTTTTTATGCTGGTGTTCCTTTAATTACGCCTGATGGTCTTCCAATTGGGACGTTGTGTGTTCTAGATACCATTCCTCATCACTTAAGTTATCAGCAGTTAGATGCACTGCGCCGCCTAAGTCGTCAAGCGATCGCTCAAATAGAACTCATTCAGGAAGTTCGCTACCGCAAACAAGCAGAGATTGAAGGAAGACAGTTATCGCTGACTGATGAACTAACAGGTTTGCATAACCGACGTGCTTTCTTGCTGATGGCTGCACAGCAGTTGAAAATTGCTCACCGCATGAAAGTGTTTTGCTGGGTTATTTTCATTGATTTAGATGGACTAAAACAGATTAACGACACCCTTGGTCATGACATGGGAGATGCCTTGATTATTGATGCTGGTCGATTACTTAAGCAAAGTTTTCGCAACTCAGATATTGTTGCCCGCTTGGGTGGGGATGAGTTCATTGTTTTCATCTCTAGCTACTTTAAGGACGCTGATAGTATCCAAGCGCGTCTACAAACAAATATCGCTAACTTTAATCAACAGCAAAACCGTAGCTATAAACTTTCGATGAGTATCGGCATAGAGCGTTACTCACCAGAGAGCAATATGTCACTAGAACAACTAATCGTCAGGTCTGACAAATTAATGTATGCTCAAAAGCGTCTCAAACGGCAATCTGTTACATAGAATATCCCATCACATAACAGTCTTTAACTACGAATTACGAATTATTTTAATTTACCACCTGACTCCCATGACTGCGGGGATCGTCTTGATTCGCCGTTGGTGCTACTGGGGCTGAAAACTTAGAAACTTTACCGCTAGCTTGAGCGTAGGGGAGAGAAGAACCAGTAACTAAAGCTTCTAAGTTACTAGCCATAATCGTTCGGGGTTGATCGCCGATCGCTTCAGCGATGGTTTCTCCTTGCTGACTCAAAAATACAAAATGGGGAATTCCATCCACCCGATATCTCAACATTTCCGGCAGCCACTTAGTATTATCTACATTCAGCATGACAAAATTCATCTTGTCAGCATACTCTGTTTCTAGTTGACTAATATCTGGTGCCATTTTTTGGCAGACAGTACACCAATCAGCATAAAACTCTACTAGAGATGGTTTGCCATTGCTGACGGCTACTTCTAACGGTGTGGAAGTCTCGCTTAACTTAGCTAGAGTTGCCGAGGTTGTTTCAGTTCGCAATCCTAAGACGAGGGAAACGCTAAGTGCGATCGCTACCATTACAATTAAAAAGTTTCTCAAACGCTTCCCGAATGTAGATTCAGGTTTTTCGGGAGAATTAACAGATGAATCAGTACTCATAACAGCAGAATTATTAAAACTTCTTAAGCAATTTCTTCTTTAGTTTAGCTGACTCCAACCACTCTTCACTTTCTCACCTCTGGAAGCTTGAATTGGGGCATTGGGCATGGGGCATTGGGCATTGGGAAAGAGGAGGCAGGAGGCAGGAGGGAGAAGTTCTTTAATTTTGAATTTTGAATTTTGAATTTTGAATTGATTTCTCCCCTGCTCCCCTGCCTCCCCAGTCCCCACTCCCCAATCCCCAGTCCCCTATTTACTTCACTTACAAAATTGCTCCAGTTTCCTTCAAATAAACCCGCGTAAATGGTTCATCTTCACCCAAAGTATAATCTTCAATCAACCCTTTGCGACGAATAGAAATATCGTTGCCTTTTCTAATCACCACAGTCGAACTGTCGAAAACATCTCGCGCCAAAATCATCTCAGTTTCGGTGGGATTATCCAAAACTACGATATTATTATTTTGGTAAAATATGCCTTGTTCTTCGAGGATTTCTTCAGGATACTCGGCAATTAGTAAATCAAGTTTGGGATGACGCAACAAAGTTTGAACATTACTGTTGTAATCTTTGCTTAATACTTTTTTCGAGCGATTCACAAAAACGGCATCACGGCAAACAGCACCTATTGTCCAGTTGGGATTTTGCAAAAGGATATGGTCAATAGTCGCTTGCAGTTCTTCAACTGAGATTTTGTTAAAGGTCATAATTGGTATCCTGGCATCTGTACCCGACTCAAAAAATGTTTCTAAAATATGAGAAGGTACATCAACACTTTCACCAACAGAAGGTTTCAGATGCATCAAAACGCCTGGTGCAGCATTGATTTCCAAGATAGCAAAGTTACTGGACTTCCAAGATTCCGCAAGACTTTTGGTAATGACATCAATCCCCAGACAAGTCAGTTGGAAATGTTGGGCAATATCTTGCGCCAAGATAATATTGTCAGCATGAACTGTTGAGGTTGCATCGATGCTCATACCTCCAGCTGAAAGATTGGCAACTTTACGCAGGTAAACGGTGCGTCCTTTCTCAATCACGCTGTCTAATGATAAACGCTGTTCCTCTAAGTAGAGTTCCATCGCTTCATCGATCTGAATTTTACTCATCGGCGAGGTTGGCGTGTCTAAACGTGCAGGTTTGCGGTTCTCTTCACGAATTAACTCTGCAAGCGTTAAATACCCATCACCCACAACTGATGCGGGACGGCGTTCTGTGGCGGCGACGAATCGACCATTAACACACAGCATACGAAAATCCGATCCTGTGATGCTTTTCTCAACAATTATTCGGGTTTGCTGATTTTCGGGAATCGCTGCCAGTGACCGATTAAAAGCAGATATCAGTTCTTTTGAATCTTGCACATCAGCCGTGACGCCAATTCCTTTGTGACCTACCACTGGCTTAACTGCCACTGGGTAGCCAATTTCTCTTGCTGCTGCCAAAGCTTCTTTTTCGGTAAAGACAATACTACCTTCAGGCACTGGGAAACCCAAGGTTTTCAAAAATGCCTTACAATCATCTTTGCGGGTAGTAAATTCCGAATCTAGATGGCTATCACAGTTAAATGTTGTTGCTACCCCCCGGACGTGTTTTTTTCCCAAACCGTATTGCATCAATCCTTCTTCCCACAAATAAAAGGCGGGAATACCTTTTTCATAAGCTGTTCGCAATAGGGCGTAAACCGTGGGGCCACCGTAGACAGATGCGCGAAATCTATCTTGCAGCCTTACCAGTTGCTCATCAAAAGCAAAGTCTTCATCTTGGGTAATGGCTTCAAACCAGTCCCAAACAAAGTAAATTACCTCTCTAGTTGTGCGTTCGTGTAGTGATTGGATGCTAATCCGCGTGAGATTTGGATATGGCTTCACACTCAAACGGTCAAGGTGTAAATCCATGTCCAATTTTCCGGCTTCGGACACAACTTGGGCGAAGAGATGGGCATAAGATTCGTAGGTTTGATCGCGAAGATTTGGATAGCGATCGCCAATGCTGGCAATATAATCTTCAATGGGCAAAGGCTCTCTAGAGTCAATTAGAGCAAAATCAAATGCTAGCGCCCCTACATTTAAATAAGGGTTGGGGCCAAGGTAATGCTTGAAGTTGAAAATATCGAATACATCCGTTCTTCTAGCATTAATGCGGACTAATTCACTGCTTTTTTGTAGAACCATTGATTACGAACCTTCGGCTAAACACCCTAAATTTTTCATGCTGAGTTGTAGTTACTCAGACTTATAGATTGTAGATTGACTCAGGTTAATTTTGGAGAGTAATGGCTTTGCCACTGAGCTAATCAGAACCCACGTTAACTTTATTACTAGGCATTTTTAACTATCTTAAGGCATAATTAAATCTTCAATCTTTTGCTAGTAACCAAGAACAGTCAATTCATCCTGATGAATAATTGAATATATAACCTTTGAAAGGTACAACACTCATCTAAAAAATTGTATAAATACATGTAGGGCATTAAAAAGACAGTATAAAAAGACAGCAAAGTATGAATAGCACAAAAGCTGCTCTAAGAGATGAAATTCGAGAACTGGCTGACGAAGCTTTTCACCAAAAGCTGATCTCTGGACATGGAGATGGTCCAGATATGAATGAATATCAAATTGTCTACCAAGGCAAACCCAGGCATCTCCCACTCGAACAAGCACGTTTTTTCTTAACTAACTTGCTTTACAGAAGTCGGGTTCATTAGGAATTGCCATCAGATATCTATTTGCATCTAGCTAGGGTCAATACCAATTATTCACATCGCCCGATAAATCTCCAATCGACCATTAGCAATATAGCCAAAAATGCCTCTAGAAGTATTTTCTAGAGGCAGTTGATGTTGTAGATTTTATTTAGTGACTGGAAAATTAATAATTTTTCAGAAAAGTATTTTGGTGTAATTGCGATGTCTAACGACAAGCCGCTTGTGTACGAACGCGAACAGCGTGTCGCAGACAGACGCTTTGCGTAGCAAGATCCCCGTAAGGGTATGCGTCTACGCAAATGTTAACCCTACTTCTATCAAGTAATCTATCAAAGGGATGATTTGATACATTGAATTGTCATGTTTTAGTGAAATTTATTAACTCAAATCCCAGGGGGCATCATGGTTGAAAGTAATATCAAAAAGCAGTTAGTAATTATTGGGGGAGCCGAAGATAAAGAAGGTGATTCCGTAATTTTGCGGGACTTTGTAAGACGCGCTGGAGGCACAAAGGCATATATTGTAATTCTGACAGCAGCCACAGAACTACCAAGAGAAGTGGGAGAAAATTACATCAGAGTGTTTGAGCGCCTGGGAGCCGAAACAGTTCGCATTATTGATACAGAAACCCGTGAAGATGCAGCTTCATCTACCGCGTTGGAAGCTATTAATAAAGCAACTGGGGTGTTTTTTACAGGGGGAGACCAAGCTCGTATTACCAGCATCCTCAAGGACACCGAAATCGATACGGCTATTCACCAGCGCTTTTCTGAAGGCGCAGTTATAGCAGGCACAAGCGCCGGAGCTGCTGTGATGCCAGACGTAATGATTGTGGAAGGCGACTCAGAAACACATCCTCGGATTGAAACTGTCGATATGGGCCCAGGTATGGGATTTTTACCAGGGGTAGTAATTGACCAGCATTTTTCCCAACGGGGACGCTTGGGACGTTTAATATCAGCTTTGGTACTACAGCCTGCTGTCTTAGGATTTGGTATTGATGAAAATACCGCTATGGTAGTGGTAGATAACCAAGTTGAAGTAATTGGTGAAGGTGCGGTTACGATTGTTGATGAATCAGAAGCTACATATAACAATGTGGACGAAATTTTGAAGGATGAATCTTTGGCGATTTGTGGAGCAAAGCTTCATATTTTGCCACATGGCTTCAAATTTGACCTGAAAACTCGTCAACCTATCGTAAACAATGGCTCTGTATCAAATGCCTCTCAAACACTTGCTTCAATTAACACTTAACTTTTAGCAAGTGTATTTAAACTGAAAGTTTTATTGAACAGAATTCAGGAGTCAGAATTCTGAATTCTGCATTATTCTTCAACTAATTGCTGTAATACTCCTGCCTCAACCTTTGGTAGGCAGGGGATATCAAGAAGAATATCAAGGCGATTTCGTTAAATTATAAAAACTGTCAGAACGAATCTGACTGCCATTTCGCCAAACTTCAACTCTTTGTGGAGTGACTAAATAATAAAAACTACCATTATCTGCTCGATATCTGTCTTTACCAATATTCAAAGCTACTATCTTTATAGGCTTGCTTGGGGATTGCTTCAATTGCCCAATATAAAATAATTGACCATTTTCTTCACAGACTTTTACACGAGAGCTTATAGTCTCACCTTCAATAAGACTAATTCCATTACATTTCGTATCAGTGTTTACAGGTGCAAAATCTATAGGAATTGGCTGCTGTGAGGGTGAAACTTGATTTGCTACTGGGGGTGGCGAAACTGGCCGGTTCTGGTTATCTACTGGCTGAACTTTAGAACCAAAGCCAACACTTGCAGTTACGGATGTCAACAAACGCAGGGGGTCAACTGCTATTCGACCATTTGGATGAACTTCAAAGTGCAGATGAGGTGCTGTACTATTGCCTGTAGATCCCATCTCAGCAATCATTTGACCTTGAATAACCTGTTGACCCTTGCTCACCAACAAACGGCGATTGTGACCGTAAACAGTAGTGCTGCCATCAAGATGTTTAATAGTTATGGCATTTCCTAATCCCCAATTATCCCAACCTGCTTTAACAACGGTACCGGATGCCGCAGCAACAACAGGAGTTCCAGATTCCCCTGCAATATCAATTCCTTCATGTTGATATTTGCGGAAGCCTTGAGAAATAAACCCTTTAGTTGGCCAGATTAATTTAACAGTAGGGATAGGAGTTTGCCCAATTGGGGAATCGCCTGCCAATTGTGTTAAGGCAGATGTAGGTGTAGTTAATACAGCGCTTAAGGATATTAACCCAACTAGTCCATAAGTACGATATCGATAAATTATAGCTTTTTTCATAAGTTGTAAGTCTATTAGAGCGATAATTCAGACACTTTCTGATTATTTGTTGTTTCAAGCTTACTCGGAAAATATCAGGAAATCTTTAGTGACTGAAGTTTAAACTAAAGCATGACAAAATGACCCAGCAATAGTAAGTTTACAAGTTACACATCTGGAAGTAGAAAAACTCAAAGGTCAAGTCGATTTTGGATGCAAGGATTAACCTCTCCTTTAAAGAAAAGGCTTCAATGATGATTTTTTTAAATATTCTCCATAAATGCAGAGGTTTGAAACCTTTTTTAGATTTCAGATTTTGAGTTTAATTCTTGCATCTAAAATCTAAAATTGTCTCGGTTACATTGCCACCAAGCGCCAGTGTTGGCAAGGTGGTCATGAGCGATCGCGGCTGATGCTGTCGGCATCACTTGGCCGCGCAAAATGTAACACTATTACCAATAGTGTTACATCTAGCTTTTTGTGATAGTTCCGTCGGCGCTTTTAATGCCAGCTTTGACGCTGATATCTAGAGTTGCTGTTCTTGACGGACAGAACACACCCAAAGCAAAAATTGAACCGAAAGGAGAAATCACCATGACCCTGACAATGACACCCACTATTACCGCCTTTGAACGATCGCCTGATGGCGGCAAGGGACTGGCGCGTGACATGCGTGTTCGCTGGGCGCTCGAAGAAGTGGGCCAACCTTACAACGTTCGTCTTGTTTCGTTCAGTGAGATGAAGCAACCCGCGCACCGTACGCTTCATCCTTTCGGGCAAATTCCAACCTATGAGTCAGGCGATCTCACCCTGTTCGAGTCGGGGGCGATCGTGTTCCATATCGCGGAGCGCCATACAGGGCTGTTGCCAGACGATGCCAATAGTCGAGCGCGAGCGATCGCCTGGATGTTTGCCGCACTTAACACGATGGAGCCGCCAATCGTCGATCGGGAAATCGCCACGTACTTAGAGGGCGATGAGTCCTGGTATGAGCAGCGCCTGCGTGTCGTCGAAGATCGCATCCGTAACCGACTCTTAGAACTTTCCCGTCACCTTGGAGATGCCGACTGGCTCGATGGCGCATTCAGCGCAGGCGACCTGATGATGGTGTCAGTGCTGCTCAGGTTGAAAGACTTGGGTATGGTGGACGACTATCCGAATCTTTCTACCTATGTCGCCCGTGGCGAAGCGCGCCCCGCCTTCAAGCGGGCTTTCGCCGCTCAATTAGCGGTTTTCACTCTTCAGCAACCGACTGAAGAATGAAAAGCCGTTAAGCAGTATTTTTAGATACTTTCTTGGGCTTGGTAAAGGCTTTTTTAACAATGGGATAACGAGTTCGTGGCACTCTGGGTCTACCAGGAGTCCAACCAAGGGACTTTCCTCGCTTGTTTGGGGTCAGGTGCAGGTGTTCCAATCCGAGACTTATTAAATCTAAAGAACCCCACCCCGCTAAAGCTACGCTTTGTCTTCTTTTCCTACAAGCAGCTTCTCGAATTAGGGTTAAAGTAGTTTATTTGTTCGTAGTGAAAAAATGGGTGAGTTAAACTTGCCTAACCCACCCGATAAAACTAAACACTAGAGAAATTAGCCATTAAAAACGCGACTGCGCCATTTATTCAACCGAGCTTCCCCAATTGTCGCAGATCGTCGAGCATCAGCAATTTGCTCTTGCAAAGCTGCAATCTGTTTTTCTTGGGCGTCAGCTTGCTGTTGCAAAGATGTATATTCACCTGTGCTAGTCGGCAAACTAGAAGACTGCCAACTACTACTAAATTTTGTTGTGCCGATGCTGGCAAATGGTCTTAAGTCTGCTAATTGTTGTTGCAAAGTTGCAATCTGGCTTTCTTGCTCTTTAATCTTTTGTCGCAAGCTTTCCTCGGCTGCTGTGGAAGCTGCAATAAAGGTATTAACTGGAGCAGCAGTTTCTGGCTTTGGCTTGAATACTTCAGCCAGCAATGCACTAATATCCGTGAGTTTCTGTCTACCGTAAGGAGCGTTGGTAATTAGCGATCGCACCAGTTGAGGTTCATTATTAGTTGCTAAGTTCTTATCACTGCTAGAGTTGCTCCGCAACAGTTGTAACATATTGGTAAATTCCAATATTTTTTTGCCCCTTTGAGTTTTATAACCCCGGTAATACGGCACTATGTTCTCGCCAAATGCCTCTAAATACTCGTCGCTATCAAGATAAGAATCAATGTCCGCTTCAAAACCTTTCTCATCTAAAATGTTGCTGTGATGTTTAGTTTCGGAGTAATCATCAGGAGCGCGACCCAACAGGTGCTTAAAGTTCAGTTCAATTGCCCGATAGCGGTAAACGTTATCAAAAAATCTGGAGCGATATAACTCTGATTTGGCAACTTGACGCACAAACTCACGGACATCGATTATACCTTGCTTGAGTTGGGATTCTGGAACTACGAGCCGCTCACTTTCCATGATGTAAGCATTACCCAACACTTGCCGATAAACTGCTCGAATTACAATTTCAATGTCATCAACTGAAGCAGTATTCCACAGTTCTATAGGTTCTGTTTGGGGAAATGCTTGATATTGGCGTCGTCTGGTTTCTTCGTCTAAGAAGGTTTGCATAGTTGGCTTATTGTGGGTAAGGGGAACTAATTTGTCAAGTAAAATAAAATTTCTGTAGCAGTGTGGCAATACTAAAATGCAAAGCCATAACAGTCCCTAGTTAAAATTTACTAATTACTGGTTATTGATAATAACTTATCAACTTTTGGTGATTTTTTTAGTTACATTTTCTAACAAACTTAGACGGCTAACTATTAATAACTAACAGCTAATCACAATGAGAAATTAGCAATTAGACATTAATAATTAGCCGTCAACCCCCTTGGGGAGTATTTAAAATTCAAAACTTAATTTTGAATTAGAGTTATAAACGCCTGTCAAAATAATTTCTCCAGGATAGTAACTCTCAAGCACGCTCATCAAATCTAGTGTAAAAACCACCGTATTTGATCCAGTATTGTTTCAAATTATGATGAGGTGTATGTAAACTAGCTTTTGCCTGATATAAAATTACTTGGCGATGATCGCCCATCCAGATTTTGTTAACTGGGTCAACGGATATTACTGTCCCTCCTAAAGAAGCAACGCATTCAGAAAATCTCTCAATCGTTGTATATTCTAATGTCTCGAATATAAAAAAGTTACCCGAACAAATCAAGTGGCGGCTGCGAATCCAGCAGCGCATTTTTTTTTCAGCCAGTGGAGGCAACATTTTGGTTTTAATAGATTCAAGCTGAATCAACATAATGCGCTCACCGCACGTAATTCATCAGCAAAACTCTCCCGTTTTTCAAATTGTAATGGCCCAGCAGTAGATCCCCATATTTGCTTATGGGTTTCGATATCCATGCCTTTATCTAGACTTATCCAAGTACGCTCGGTTATTTCTACTTCGCTGACAAGATATGTCTGACATCCATTGCGTTGAATCAGACATTGATTGCCTGGTTCCACACTACCTCGAAACATTTCACCTTCTCGTTGGAAAACCATCGAACAGTGATAACGCCGTTCGATGCTTTCTGGGGTGATGGTTTTGAGGATATCTAATTCACGAGCTGCACCTGCATAAAGCATCTGGTCTTTCAAGCTGTAATTTTCGATATAAATGCGATCGCCCAAATCGACTAGTCGATGTACTCCTTGACGATAGGGTGTCCATAAATCGTGATCGTAAGCTTGTTCAGAATAGAAACCGATACCAGAAAAAAATTCAATCGGTAAAGGACGAAAATAAATGTGAATGTGGGCGTAAAGTTGCGGATTTGCAAAAGATTGCTTGTAGTTGCTAAAATCTCCTGCCATCCAACAGGCTAAGGTGAGCAAATCGCTAGCGTTAGTGCTAGATTCGCTGGGCGCTATCGTCACGTCGCTTCGCTCCAAATTCAAAATTCCAAATTCACGGCATAAAATCTCCATACTTCGACAAGCTCAGTAACCATAAATAAATTTAGGAGCTTGTATCCTTTTATGTTTTAACCTGATATTTGCTAATTGGTTGAAGACAAAGAGCGAATCTCTGAAGAAAAGGAAGCTGTTGTCACACCTTTACCATCACTGGTTTTAATCGTCGCTACCCGAAACCGGAGATTTGGGTTAGCAAACCAAATTCGCTCCTCAGCAGCAGCGAGTTCATACTCTGTGAGCAGGGTAAAAATACCATCGTCACTCAGATGATATTTAGCCACTGCTGGAATTGTTTCAGCGTAACCCTTATCCCGCAGTAGTTTTCCTCTAGAAGGATTTTCGACATCGGGAATTGGTACTAGTACAGTACTACCAGAGATTGGTTTATCGTCCCAGTCTGACTCACCTTCCCAAGTCATCCGAAAGGGGTGAGTGATACTACCGGGTTCAGTGTTATACAATTGACAGATTGCTGCCACTGCTGGATCGTTGGTGGATAGAGACTCAATTTCAATGTTGGACAATACTTCTTCAAAATGGGCGAATGCTAAATGATGAGCGCTACGCTGCGATCGCCATCGTCCAATTGAAAGTTCAAAAAAGTCAGTAATTTCCATTAGAAAAGTGATCTTAAAAAAGTAGCTTAAAATCCAAGAGATATCTTGGTAAAAAAGAAAGTTATTCTCCTAGTCTATAATGTTAGCCTCCTTGACCACAACTGAATTTGGGAGTGCTGAGTGGGGAGAGACGCGATTAATCGCGTCTGTACAAGAGTTAAGAGTAGAGACGCGATTAATCGCGTCTGTACAAGAGTAGAAGTTAGGAGTTTTTTTGTCCCCTTGTCCCCCTTGTCCCCTTTGTCCCCAGTCCCCAGTCCCCAGTCTCCTTACTTAGACAAATCTAAGCAACTTCAGTGATACTGATAATTTTGCCGCCTGTGCGATGAATGTTTTGCACTTGTCCAGACAGTTGGTTGTAGTTAACTACGTATTCCAGGTTGCCCAGACGAGTACGGAGATTACCTGCACCTTTAACAGCTTTAATCAAGAAGCGTTTGTCAGTGCTGCTGACACTAGAACCAGCTGCGGGAGCCTTGATAGCTGTGGGTAAATTAGAACCGATATCGCCGATTAGTTTGGCTTTGCGATCGCTATCACTGCTAGCGAATCCTCTAACTAAGCTAAAGGTGCGGTTAAAGGTAACATTTTTAATTCCGATTTGGGAGCTTGTGCTGCGAACATAAGGAACAATATTCTCGCCAAAATTCTGCTGATATTCCTTGCTATCGATATAGGAGTCGATCTCAGCATCATAGCCCTGTTCGTTGTAGATGCGGACGTGTTTGGAAATTTCTGCTTGATCGGCAGGAGGACGCCCTAGTAGGTGTTTGAAGTTCAGTTCAATGAACCGATACTGAGAAGAAGAGTTGAAAAACAGGGATTGATAAAGTTCTGATTTCGCAACCATGTTGACGAATTCGCGAACGCTGATTTTGCGATCGCGCAATTGCGATTCAGCAGTGGCTAGTCGCTCACTTGACAACAAGTGAGCATTACCCAAAACCTGTTTGTAAACTGCCCGAATCAGTGTTTGTAATTCACTTTCGCTGGTGTTCGGACGCAGCTCAACAGTAGGTGAATCAATTGCCCAAAGTGACATTGAAGTATCTCCTGAAAAACGCTAATTTAATTTAATTTCCGAGCATCCTACCCCTTATGGAGGTAGAATTTCCCATCAGTTGTCAGTTATTTTTGCTACTGACTAGCTTTTGTAAAACTTTAGTTTGTGAAAGTGTGTTAAATGTCTTCGTATATCACAACTGACGGCGGAATTGGTCAAACTCCAGATTAGCGATCGCTTTGGCTAACTTTTGCTCGATCGGGATTTACCCAAAAAATAGCCGAAAATCATTTTTTTCAGATAAGGGCAATTTTATGTAGACGCATACTTTTAGGTGGAAGCTAGCTTTGCGGAGTGTCTTGCTCAAAAGCGGCTTTTTGCAAGGTATTGCCCTTGAGTGCGTTTAGTTTTGCGTAAATCCCAGAACGAGCAACACTGGAGATTGAGAGATTAGAGACTGAGTACAGCGGAATTATTTCCCAATCCCTAATCTCTAAATCCCCAATTTCTATTCTTTAGTTGACAGGGGTAATACTGGCGATCGTGCCACCCTGCTTGTGAATCCGCTGATACTCTTGTGAAAGCTTATTGTATGGCACGAAAAAGACTTGGTTACTGCGGCGAAATTTGGAAATATTATTTACCACATTTGCTCTGTAGCCAGTAACTTCAATCCGGTATACCTTACCATCATCATCAGATCCCACACCCTGACGAGTGCGAGGAGTAGATGTTGGGTTGCGGAATGTAGCACCCTTGCTGGCTGGTGAAACCACAGGAGTAGGCGTGCTTTGAATTAGCAAACTGTTTAATTTTGGTTGTTTGCCAGCTAAGTCACCTTTGAGACTGCTGCTAGAGGAACCACGTACCAGTTGAAACAAGTGGGTAAACTGAACCAAACTCTGAATAGCTTCGGTTTTGTAGCCCCGAATGTAAGGCACAATGTTTTCCCCAAAAGTTTCTTGGTATTCGTCGCTGTCTAGATAAGAATCAATCTCACCCTCAAAACCCTTTGTATCCAGAATAGTACTGTGTGTACGCGTTTCTTCTAAATCCAATGGCGCACGACCAAAGAAATGTCTGAAATTTAATTCAATCGCCCGATAACGAGGGGTGTTATCAAAAAACCGCGAACGGTAAAGTTCCGACTTCCCGACTTGACGCACAAACCCGCGAACACTAATCTCACCCCGTTTGAGTTGGGATTCAGCAACAGAAAGCCGCTCACTCTCCATTACATAAGCGTTGCCTAGAACTTGTTTATAGACACTTCTAATTACGGTTTCAACATCCTCATTAGAGCGATTTGGCCACAGATCGATAGGATCGGTGTCTTCATACAGAGCGACCCCTAATCGTGATGCTGGTCCAAAAGCCATTCAAACTATCTCCCAGTTAATAACTAAATTTTATGAGAAGGATATTCAGCAAATGTTAAAAAACTTTACATCATAGTGACAAAGTACGGGACATAGAGATTTTAAATCCTTATTAGTCGTGATGATTTTAAGTTTTTGCATCGTTTGCCTTTACACATTGTGATACGATGCTGAAACCATATTTATTAAAATTTGTTAAGTTAAATTATACTTTAGGGAAAATTCAGCTTTTTTTTAGTATTGGATTTGCAATTGGGATGCAAGTGATGGTATGTTGCCATTCCCTTGAGCCAGAGTATTAGGGATTTCCAAAGAATAAATTATTCCAAGAAAAACAAGAAATATGTTTTCT